>CAYTQA010000082.1:0-10755 GCA_964439495.1 uncultured Terriglobales bacterium
CAGTTGCAGAGCATCCAAAAGGACGACCATAAGGACCCGGGCGCGAACTAAGCCATTCATTCCCATATTGAGACAAGACAGCTCGCGCGCAAATTCACCTTGCCGCGAGCTGTTTTATTTTAATGCCAGCGCGTGGTGAAGTTGGTCTGGACGGTGGCGCCGTTGCCCTGGAACGTAGGCGCATAGTACGGAACATCCCCGTTTTGTACCGGTAGATCGAGCGGCTCGGCCGCCACCACATAGGAATCGGGAGGAACGCCAGTGAGGGTATAAGTTCCATCCGGGAGAGTGAGCGTCCCAATCGGGGTTTTGCGAACCGTAACATTCGGAGAGTTGAACGCCGCAAATGCGTCTATGGCGGTGGTCGAATTCGCAAATACATGCGCCCCGAAAATCGCGGAGCCATCCCCCATGGCTACCTTTCCGCTGATGGTCCCTGTGGGGACATCGGGCAGGCTTTTGGGATAGAGCAGGGCCATTCCCGCCACATCGTCGTAGCTCAACGTGCGCTCCACATCGGGAGAGAAGGGGAACATGATGGCGCGCACGACGGCGGAGTGATCGAGTCCGAAAAAGTGGCCGATTTCATGGGTCGCCACGGTTTGCAGATCGCTGGCCCCGGAGGGCGGTCCCGCGGTATTCGTGCTGTAAGTCACAGACGGGTTAAACAGGATGTCGGCATCCAGTATTTGCCCAGGAAATTTTATCAGCCTGCCATTCTTGTCCGTCTGGCCAACCATCGAGGGATTCGCTGAGGTAGTGATGGTCATGGCAAGGGTGCTCGAATCCTTGCTGAAATCTCCGCTGCATAGGAAGCAAATGAGATTGGTCCCGTCATAACCCGGAGAGGAGATCGAGGTCGATTGTCCCTGGCTCGTGGAGAGCGAGACATTCGGGGCACCGGTCCAGGTTTTGAATGCAATAGAAATTGCAGTCAAGGCACTGCGGTCTCCGGAGATGTTGCTCCCGGTCTGGGGATTCGGGCTCCAGATGATGGGAAAGGCGGCGCTGTCCCAGTGGATGCCGGGATTGGAAGCAGTGGGCAGGACCTTCAATTGCGCCAGATAAGAAGACGCGGAGCGCGCGTAAAAGAAGACCGCGCCGATCGCCAGCAAAAGCGCTATATTCCAGAATAAAGCGGTCTTCCGTGTTGGACGGAGTTGCCGGATCATTGCGTCTCCTTTTCCCCGGTTACCGCGACGTGGATGCGTCTTTTAAGATCGGAAAGCGTGAGCTGCGATCCGGTATATGCCCCAATCTCGCCAGTCGCGGGATGGAAGGCGCTCACATCATTATGCGAAGTCTGAGGCACTCCATTGTTCGCCAGTATTTCCCCGGAGGCGGAGGCATGGATGCGAAAATCGCCCTGCATAAGCCCAACCACCACCACGGTGTTGTCCCTGGCTTCGCTGGAACGCAGGAATAAAATGGCGCTTTCCCCCAGGCTCCAGGGACGGACCCCGGCAACGCGCTGGGTGTATCCCCCGGCGCTGCCGCCCAGTTGCTTTACCGTGATTACATCGCCTGCCGTCCCCTTGAGGGTTTCCTCCACCTGAAAACGCGTGTAGGTAAAGATCAGCGTGCCTTCCGGGTTCCATTGGGACCATGCCGCCGTGGCATGCGCATGCACCACAATTTCCGCCGCGCCAGTGAGATCCTCAACCGACATCGGCCTCACCGTAGTGGCGGAGAGCAGGGCGCCCAAAATCGTCATAGAAAAAAAGATGCGGGCGGCATTCGTCATCAGGGCTCTCACTGGACCTCCAGTCCACCGGTAAACGCGGTGATGTCATTTCCGCTCTGCAGGAAGACGGTGCGGGCCCCGACGGCGGCGGTGGCCGGAATGGAGATATTGAATTTAATTCCAGGAGTGCCGTTCGTGGACATGATGGTGGCTGGATTACTCACGGTAATGTCATTTGGCCCGGAGATGGTAATGGTCATGTTGCCGGACAGGCCGGGGCCAAAAAGAAGGACCGTCTGAGTGCTGCCGCGCTTTACGATAGTCCCCACATTCGAAGCGCTGCTTCCCGTCCCCAGATCGAGCGCATTGACGACCGGAGAAGTAGTGGGAGGTCCGGTAACGATATTTACTCCCGCAGTCGTCCTATTCGCGTTCACAGTAACGATGTTCGGTGGTACTACCGGCGGCACCGCGGAGGAGCCAGGCGTGGGAGTTGGAGTTGGAGTGGCAGTTGGCGTTGCAGTGGGCGTTGGTGTAGGCGTGGGCGTCGGGGTTGGCATTGGGGTTGGCGTGGGAGTAGGAGTAGCAGTGGGGGTCGGGGTGGGCGTCACGTTAGCCGGAGGAGGAACAAGTCCTCTGCCACAACCCAGGGTGACTATGGTTCCTAAAAGAGAGACAAAGAGAAAAGGACGGAGCACATATCCTCGGTAAGGTCTGTATGTATGAAGATGCTGCCTTGGCTCCAGAGTGTTGCAAATATCACGACAGCGGCAGAACTTTTATCGAATATTCATGACCGGAATGGCTCAGAGGCCGAACAGCTCGCGCAGTCGCCGGGTTTGGGCGCGGCTCACTGGAATTTCACTTTGCTTGCGGTCGTCCATGCGTAGCTGGTAGGAGCTTTTGAACCAGGGCACCACTTCCTTAATGCGGTTGATATTGACCACATGCGAGCGATGCGCCCGCCAGAACTGGTTGGAATCCAAGGCCTCCATGAGCTCTTCGAGTGTGCGGCAGTTGGAGTGGCCTTCCATGCTGGAGGTCACAACGGTGATGATCCCCTCTTCGATGGAGGCAAAGCAGACGTCCTTCTGGTCCACCAGGATGAGCCGTCCGGCGGCTCGCAGCAGGATCTTGGAATTCTGCAGCCGCTGCGATTCCAGCATCTTGACCAGCGATTCCAGCTTCTCACTGGAGGAGGGCGCCGAATTCAGCCGGGTCCGCGCCTTCTGCACCGATTGCTGCACCCGTTTCTTGTCAAAGGGTTTGAGCAGGTAATCGATCGCATTTACCTCAAAGGCCTTTACCGCGTATTGGTCGAAGGCGGTGGCGAAGACGATCTGCGGCAGGGGCTGCTTCTTGTCCACGAGCTTTTTGATGACCCCAAAGCCGTCAAGACCGGGCATCTGCACATCCAGGAAAACCAGGTCCGGATTATGCTCGCGGATCAGGTTGACCGCTTCCACCCCATTGCTTCCCTGGGCCACGACTTCCACGTCCCCCACCTGCTTCAGCAAAAACTGAAGCTCCTCGCGGGAAAGTTTTTCGTCGTCAACGATGAGAGCGGAAATCGGCATGAAAGCTGGCTTCAGTCAGAGCAAAAGGGCGGAAGCCCATCAAGGTGACTGATGTAAGTATATGAATGCGGGATTCAGGCGGTCAACGGGAGAGCGAAACTTAATATTGCAGGGGCGTGGTCCGGCTCGGGCTGCCGGCCGCCAGCCGTTCTCCGCAATATCCGCAGAACGTATCCGTGATGCGCACCGTGTGCTGGCATTGCATGCAAGTGGGAGCGAGCTGGAAATGGCATTGCGGACAGAAATTGTAGCCGGGTTGCAGATCGGTGGAGCATTGCGGGCAGCGCACGGAAAGCGGTTGGCGCAGCAGGAAATAGACCACCAGCCCGATGGCTCCAGGCATAAAGATGACCAGCAGGGTCCATAGCCCCACGTTCATCCCGCGCCGCCTGGCATCGCGCGTGACGTAGCCCACCATCAGCACGAAGAAAGAGATCATGATGCCCCAGGAGATGGTCCAGAAAACATGGAAGGGCTTGGGCAACAGGTTGTGCTGATGATTGGCAAGATAGTTATGGGCCACGTACTGTGTCCCGGCAAAAGTAAGAACAGCCAGCACGATCGACCACATCGGGATCAAACGTATCTCTTCGCTGATTTGTGGCTTCTGTTCTTCCATTTTTTCCCAGGCACAACTTTTTTAGGCTACGTTAAGCGGCGACGCTTTCCCGCGGATAGGCCGCCGTCAATTTTGGGCGCAGCCAGAAGACCACAGCGGCGGCGGTCATGGCCGGCATGAACCAGGTGACCAGAAATGCCATCTGCCAAAGCATGTCGGGGACACGCATCATGTGTCCAATGGCATCAAACTCCTCCCAAAGATACGGAGTGCTGAACAATGCCCATAAGGAGGCGAGCGCGCAGGAGATCCAGATAGGACGCATCCGGGTATCGCGCAGCTTCATGCGAACACAGCACTCGCGGACCCGAAGTTGCGTGCGGCAGACCAACGATTCCCGGGCCGAGATCGGGATCGAGCGCATCTCCGCGAGGAGTTCATTCCGCATGGCGATCTCTTCACTGCAACTTGCACAACCGGCCAGATGCTCCTCCAGCCAACCCCGCTCGTTCGACTTTAACTCTGTAACCAGCGACTGGATGGAAAGTTGGAGGGCGCGCTGATGGATATTTCTTTTCATTCGCGCACCCCGGCAAAAATCGGCTTCAAAGCCGCCAGGCCCCGATAGAGCCGCGACTTTACGGTGGAAAGCGGGGCCCGGGTCAGGGTCGCAATCTCTTCCAGCGTAAGCTCTTCATGGAAACGCAATACCAGAACCTCGCGATGCAGGGGATCAAGCTGGGCCAGGGCCGCGCTGACGCGCTCGCCATTCTCAGTAGTCGCCAGCGACTCGAACGGGGTCGGCCCCTTGGCCACCACTTCAAAGGGCAGCTCTCCCTGGCGCTCTTCCTGCAATGCGTCCAGGCTGGAGGCCGTCTTCTTGCGGGAATTATCAATGACCAGGTGCCGTGCGATGGCAAATAGCCAGGTATCGAATTTGGCCTTGCCGTTGTACTGCGACCCTCGTTCCAGCACCCGCATCCAGGTTTCCTGGAAAAGGTCTTCAGCAAGTTCTCTGTTTCCAGTGAGATACAGGAGATATCGCAGCAGCCTGTGCTGATATTGTTCAATCAGGCGATCCAGCAGGCCGGGATCGCGGCGGCGCAGCCCGTGAGCGATGGCAACGTTTTCGCGACTGGTCCAGTTGACGAGTTGGCCGATGGCCATGTCCATTTGACTCTATCTACGGATAAAAGATATCAAAAGACGCAGGAATATTGTGGCTTTTCCCAGGCTCAGACGCAAGCGAGGAGTTTTGTGAAGACAGTTTCGAGTTGCAGGTTGCAAGTTTCAAAAGACTTATTCGCTCGTCAAAGAATTCAAATGATTTGTCATTCCGAGCTCCCAGCGAGGAACCCCTATGGCTACTAGAACCCGAACGTGAGAGGACAATCTCGTGTGTCACCCCTCCGGGGTTCACGTTTCATACTTCACACTGCCCAGCGATGAATCGCTTGGGGCTACTTTCGGTCGCCCCTCCGGCGCTCATAGCAACTTTTCCAATCAGAGGCACATCGGCGCGGTTGTTCGATGAGCGTATGTCTTCAAGACATGTTCTTTGAAACTTGAAACCTGGAACTCGAAACTGCTTTTCAGATTTGGGCATTCTCAATAGCCAGGGCCATGCCCATGCCGCCGCTGACGCAAAGCGTGGCCACGCCCTTCCGCGCCTTCCGCTTCAGCATTTCGTGCAGCAGGGTCACGGTAATACGAGTGCCGGTACAGCCAATGGGATGCCCCAGGGCAATGGCGCCTCCATTCACATTCAGGCGCTCCCGGTCGAGATGCAGCTCGCGGTCGCAGGCCAATACCTGGGCAGCGAATGCTTCATTGAGCTCGATCAGGTCGAAGCCGGAAGTTTTGAGATCATATTTCTCTTCCAATTTTTGCATCGCCGGGACTGGCCCGATCCCCATGCGGCGCGGATCGACCCCCACGATCGTGGCGGCCATGATCCGGGCCAGCGGCTTCAGTCCGTTGCGGCGGACAAAATCCTCGCCGGCCAGCACCATCGCCGCCGCGCCATCGGTGATGCCGGAGGCATTGCCCGCCGTCACCGTCCCGGTTTTGGAGAATACGGGAGCGAGCGTCCGCATCCTCTCCATGCTTGCTCCGGACAAGGGATGCTCGTCACGGGCGAAGGTCACGGCCTCTTTTTTGCCCTCAACCGTCACCGGCACAATCTCGGCATCGAAGCGGCCGGATTGCATGGCGCTCTCGGCGCGCTGCTGCGAGCACAAGGCATATTCGTCCTGCGCCTCCCGCGAGATGCGATATTCCACGGCGAGCACCTCGGCGGTCTCTCCCATCACCATTTTGGCCAGGGGACAGAAGAAGCCATCGCGATACATGCCGTCCACCAGCTCCTGATTGCCCAGGCGATAACCCCAGCGCGCCCCATCAAGATAATAAGGAAGGCGCGACATCGATTCCGTCCCGCCCACCAGCGCGCACTCAATATTTCCAGTGGCAATCTCGGCAAATCCCAGGGCTATGGACTTCAGCCCCGACGCGCAGGCCTGATTGACGGTATAGGCGGGCGTCCGCTCCGGCACGCCACTGCGCACCGAAATCTGCCGTGCGACGTTTGGTCCGCCACCCGCCTGCCGGGCATTGCCGAAGATGCTCTCTTCCACCTGGGCGGGACTAACGCCCGCGCGATCCATCGCCGCCCTGGCAGCCACCACTCCCAGGTCCGCCGCGGTGAGCGAAGCCAGCGCGCCTCCGAATTTTCCAATCGGAGTGCGCGCCGCCGAAATAATAAAGACGTCCATCATCGCCGCTTCCGTTTTCTCTTCGTAAAGTCTAACAAAGCAGCCGAAAACTCTTCCGGCGGGATAAACTTTATTCATGGACATTGTCTATGGACTGCACGCCGTGGAAGAGGCCCTCAAGGCGCGCGGCGATGCCTTTGAATATGTGGCCATCTTTCGCGAACGCCGCGATACCCGCCTGCAGAGAATAGTGGAAGCGGCGCGCAGCGCCGGCGTGCCGGTGCGCTTCATGTCGCGCGATGAGGTCACCAAGCTGGCAAAGTCGCCCACCCATCAGGGGGTGGCGGCGGTGGTGAAGGGCAAGACCTACGCCGATCTGGAAAACATTCTGGAGCAGAAGAAATCCGAGCACCTGTTCCTGGTGGTGCTGGATGGAGTGGAGGACCCGCACAATCTGGGCGCGCTGGTCCGCACCGCCGATGGCGCGGGAGTGGATGGGATAGTGATTCCGGAACGCCGCGCGGTAGGGGTGAACGCCACGGTGGCGAAGGTCTCTGCGGGAGCTTCCGAGCACATCAAGATCGCCCGGGTGGTGAACATCGCGCGCGCTCTCGATGATTTGAAGTCGCAGGGGGTGTGGATCGTTGGCCTGGATGAGCGCGGCGAGAAGAGCTACGACGAGCTGGATTACCGCATCAATTGCGCGGTGGTGCTGGGCGCCGAAGGATCGGGACTGCACGACCTGGTGCGGCGTAAATGCGACTTCCTGGTTTCCATCCCCATGCTGGGCAGCGTGCCATCGTTGAACGTCTCGGTGGCCGGAGGGGTGATGATGTATGAAGTGGCGCGGCAGCGGCGGGCCGCGCAGGCGCGGGAGCAGGCTGCTCCTCCCGCCAAGCCGAAGCGGCAACGAGGACTGGGTTCGTGAGCCTGCGGCAGGCGTTTCCGATCGTGCTTCTGCTGGTGGCAATGCACGCTGCCGCTCAGGAGCGCGATGCCTTCACCTTTACCCATTACAATCTCGCAGTCAGTATCCATCCGCAGCAGCAGACAATCGAAGCCCGAGGCTCGATTGTGCTGCGCAACGACTCTCCCACGCCGCAGAAAAGGGCCTGTCTTCAGATCTCTTCCGCGCTGCACTGGGCAACCGTACGCGCGGAGCACAAGACCCTGGAGTTCGCGCAATCGCAGATACGCTCTGACGTGGACCACACCGGCTCCGTGAATGAAGCGCAGGTTTCTTTGCCCAGCGCGCTCCAGCCTGGACAAAGCCTGGAATTGGAGGTCGGGTACTCCGGACGCATCCTGCTGAATGCGCAGAGGCTGGAAAAGCTCGGCACGCCGGGAGCGGTGGCCGCCCGCACCGATTACGACCTCATCTCCGAAAAATTCACCGTGCTGCGCGGCATGGGACACGTGCTCTGGTATCCGGCCGCGCTGGAGCCGGCCACGCTCGACCAGGAAAACAAGGTCTTTCGTGAAACCGAGCAATGGCGCGTGCGGCATGTGTCGTCAAAAATGGAGCTGGATTTACGCATCGATGGCCCCGCGCAAACTGTAATCACGAATGCCGACAACAATGAAGTCGATCCTCAGGAGCAGCAGCGGCAGACCATCCATTGGCACAGCTTTGGATTGGCCGGCCCGGTTCTGGTCGCCAGCAACTATGCCATCGCCAGCGGGCCGATGACCCTGGCCTATCTGCCCGCGCATGAAGAAGGGGCATTGCAGTATGCGGAGGTAATCAAAAACTTCGAGCCGCCATTGAGCGGCCCGCGCAAGGTGACGCCCATCCTGGCGGAGCTTCCCGGCCAGGAAGATGAACCCTTCGACGGCGGTAAACTCTTCCTGCTTCCGGTGAAGATGGTGGAGCGGCGTTCCTTTGAACTGACGCTTGCCTATGTTTGGGCACATGGCACGATTTCTTCTCCGCGCCCATGGATCTCGGAGGGTGCGGCCCACTATGCCCAGGCGCTCATGCGCGAGCGCCAGCAGGGAAGAAGGGCGGCCCTCGATTTTTTAAATCAGCAGAAGCCGGGGCTGGCTTTGGTTGAGCCGGATTTTTCCGGGCCAGCGCCGGCAGGCGCGGACAAAGGCGAGTCGCTGATCAACGCCACCCAGGAGATTTATTACCGCACCAAGGCCATGTTCGTCTGGTGGATGTTGCGCGACATGATCGGGGACGGCTCGGTCTTCCGCGCATTGCAGCGTTATAAGCCGGAAGACGACCGCTCTCCGGCATATATGCAGAAGCTGCTGGAGGCGGAATCGCACAAGGACCTGGAATGGTTTTTCGATGATTGGGTCTACCGCGACCATGGATTGCCGGAGTTGAAGGTCAACGATGTCTATGCGCGCGAGAGCCTGCGCGGCGCATATCTGGTCACAGTGCCGGTCGAAAACTCCGGAGGGGCCGCGGCCGAGGTCCCGGTGATTATCACTACCAAGGCGGGCGATGTGAATAGCCGTTTGCATATACCGGCGCATAGCACAGCTGTGGCCCGCATCGAGGTTGGCAGCACGCCAATGACGGTCACGGTAAATGATGGCAGCGTTCCCGAAGCCGACCTGCGCGACAACACGGTCTCCGTGAAGCTGCCGCGATAATAACCTCGCATTAAAAATGGGAACTCGGAGGGGTGGCAGGATCTCGTTACATTCGGATCATGTTCAGGTCAGGTGAGGTGTCGCGCCTACGGCGCTTCAACATTTTCTCTACTCCTGACCCCAGCCCTGACGGACTGGGCTAACTTCTGCCGCGCCGGCGGCGCTTTCCATATCTATTTCCCGCGCACCACTTCCTTAATTTTGTCATCCAGAGCGTCGCGCGAGGCGAGAGTGGCGAGCTAAGCGCAAGCGAAGGACCCCGAGAATGCGTATCTCTTCCATGCCGCTTCAGGCTTTTTAAAAATGGGAACCCGGAGGGGTGACAAGATCTCGTTACATTCGGATCATGTTCAGGTCAGGTGAGGTGCCGCGCCTGCGGCGCTTTCTGCAACGCGAAACTAGCTATACGTGCGCGTACCGGCTCATTTTGAAGTGCTTTGCGAGGTGGATGCGGATTTCTTCTTTCTGCTTTTCCTGGGCGCCGGAGCGTTGTCATCCACGATAATTTTCTTAGGAGCGCCATTTGCCGCGGCCGCGCCGGCATGGGGACGCATCGCCGCTAACTGCGAGTCGGCATTGGTCGTCATCGCCTCCAGCGCGTTGGCATAATCCCGCCGCAAGCCATCCAGGGCGGAAACATCCGAGGCCAGGGCCTGAAATTCGCCTTTTCCGCCGAAAGCGCCCGCGGATTCGCCCAGACTGGAGAGCACATCGTAGAGCGCGCTTATATTGCGATAAAGTTTAAAACTTGCCGCCAGGCTCTGCGGATTGGAGCGCACCTGCTGCACCATCTCCGGCAGGGCGGAGGTCAGGTTGCGCTGAATGGAGGCCGCATTGGCGCTGGATTGCTGTTTGGTGCCGGAATCCGTCTTCCATTTCTCGATGCGCAGCCTGCCTATATCCATGTTCAGCGTGGACGCCTCCTGCTCAAGCTGGGGCAGCAGTGGGAGCACGCCGCCGGAGACAGGGGCAGGGGCCTGCGCGGGCGCAGTCTGGGCCGTGGCCGCCGTGAGCAAAATGCATAACACCGCGAAAATGGATGAGAACATCGGCAGGGATTTGCGCATATTCGTGGTCGCCCCTCCAAGGGGAAGCCTTTCAACTGAGATGACGTTCCGGGGCTGCATGATGGTAATCAGCAAAGGTTACCGGACTAAGTAATTAGAGTTGTTGCCTGAATCCTCTTCATCATTCCATACTAATACTCCCCTGGGTTCTGGAGCGTCCGATATGAGCCTTCTTGCCGTTACTCTCGCCGTCATTGCCGCCTTTGGCTTCTCGCTCGCGGTCTTCGCTTACTTCTTCCTGCGTTATATGGGAAAAGAAGATACCGTCACCATCGCGCTTACCATGCGTGAGATCCATGCCATGGAGAAGGTTGCTCCCGCAGCGAAAGCCCGCGCCGCCGGCGCCGCCTAAGTTTTTCGGGAATAAGACGATTTCAGCCAGCGCTGAGCGCTGCCGGATGGATGTGGCGGCTTGAATGTTGCATTGTGTGCCATTGCCGTTTGACCGAAGGCGTACTCCTGCGTCAGAATACATTCAGTTGTCCTTGCCGCAGTGGGCCTGTGGCGCAGATGGGAGCGCGCTTCCATGGCATGGAAGAGGTCGTCG
>CAYTQA010000083.1:0-10699 GCA_964439495.1 uncultured Terriglobales bacterium
ATCGTGGCGTTTGCCTGGTTTTTATGCTGCTTCTGATGCTGGGAGCGTCCACGCTCTCATGGGCGGCAGGCCCATTTGGCTTTGAATATGGCATGAGCAAAGAGCAAATCACCGACCTGATCGGGAAGCGCTCGATCAAGCCCCATAAAAAGGTCCCGAATCTATTTATCGCCACAACGGCGCCGAATCCCCACCCCACTTTTGGGGTCTACCTGCTGGTGATTACACCCGAGAAGGGCTTGATCAAGATTACAGCGGTCTCCCGCGATATCAAGACCAATGGCGAGGGAGAATACGTAAAGAGCAACTTCAAGGAAGTTCAGCAGGCCCTGGTGAAAACGTACGGCAACGGCAAGGACGAGGATTGGGTAAAGGATGGAAGCAAACTGACCGATCCGAAAGACTGGATGAAGAGCCTGGATAAAAAAGATAGAGAGCTTTCGACGTTGTGGGAGTTTAAAAAGCCGAGAAACCACATCGAAACCATTGCGCTGGAGGCGAGGGCACTTAATGCAAAGATGGGGTTCCTGATGCTTTCCTATGAATTTGAAGGCTTTGGCGATTACGTGGATTCGAAACACCAGAAGGAAGACTCGGTCTTTTAACGCGTCCGGGCCGCATATTGGCTCTTATGAGGAGAACGAACCTGCGTCTGCAAGTGAATCGCGCCCTTTGCCTGGCTTTTATGCTGCTTATGATGCTGGGAGCGTCCACGCTCTCATGGGCGGCAGGGCCTTTCGGCTTTGAATATGGCATGAGCAAGGAGCAAGTCACCGATCTGATCGGGAAGCGCTCGCTAAAACCACATCCCACGGTCCCGAATCTTTACTCGGCCGAGAAAGCGCCGCGTCCGCATCCCGGCTTTGTGCTCTACATGCTGGTGATAACGCCGGACAAGGGTCTGATCAAGATTACAGCGGTTTCCCAGGACATAACTACCAATACGGACGGGGAGAACGTGAAAGTCCACTTCAGGGACATTCAGCAGGCGCTGGCGAAGATATATGGCGATGGAGAAGACAAAGACCTGGTAAAAGATGGAAGCAAACTGTCTGCCCCCAGCGACTGGATGGAAAGCTTGAATAAGAACGAAAGGCTATTCGCAACCGTGTGGTATTTTAAAGAGCCGAAAAATCACATCGAAACCGTTGCATTGGAGGCAAGGGCCTTTAAACCGAAGGTAGGGTACCTGGTCCTTTCCTATGAATTCGAAGGCTTCACCAGCTACGTAGAGTCCAGGAGCAAGCAGAAAGACCCAGGCTTTTAACGGCCGGGATTAAAGCTGCATTCTTATAAATCCTTGTACTCGCTAAAGCGGTGCTCTTTCCCGCTGTGTGGCGGGATTCTATTAAAACTTAACGCATCGCTGGTTGAATCAGGCTTCAGGGTTAGGCACGAATTCGTAGCCCAGGCCGCGGACCGTGAGCAGGTGGCGCGGTTTGGAAGGCTCGGCCTCGATATACCGGCGCAGGCGCACGATGAAATTGTCGATGGCGCGCGTGTCCGTGTCCTCGTGGAGGTTCCAGACGTTCTCCAGTATCTCCTTTCGCGATACGGGACGTCCGGTGTTGAGGATGAGGTAGCGCAGCAGCTCCACCTCCATCAGGGTGAGCTGGAAGACCTGGTTTGCCGCGCGCAATTGAAGCCTCTGGAAGTCGATGATCTTCCCTTCGAATTGGAAGACCTCTTGCAATTCCTCGGCCTTTACCGGAGCATGGGCGTCTCGCGACCAGCTCTTCCGGCGCAGCAGGCTTCCAATGCGCGCGATCAGGATATCCAGGTTAAAGGGCTTGGTCAGATAGTCATCGGCGCCCGCTGCGAATCCTTGCAGCACGTCCTCCGGCCGTCCCCGGGCGGTGAGCATAAGCAGAGGAATGTAATTCTGTGATTCGCGCAGCTCCCGGGCCACGGTAAATCCGTCCTTATCGGGCAGCATGATATCCAGCACCAGGGCGTCAAAGGCTTCCTTGTCTTTCAGCAGGCGCTTCAGAGCATCTTCGCCATTGCCAAGCACTTCGACGGAATAGCCTTCCGCCTCAAGGTTGAAGCGCAGTCCGCTCGCGATATGCGCTTCATCTTCCACCACCAGAATACGACTCATAAGCGATAGACCCTCGGAAGACGGATGGTGAATGTGCTGCCCCGGCCATCGCCCTTGCTCTCGGCAAAGGCATCGCCCCCATGCTGCCGGGCGATGGAGCGTACGATAAATAAACCAAGGCCGGTGCCCTTCACTTTTTCCGTGGCATGGTTGTGCACGCGATAAAAGCGCTTGAATATGCGTTTTAATTCGGCATGCGCGATGCCGATTCCATTGTCCCGCACGCGCAGCAGGACGGTATCGACATCCGGCGTGAGCACATCCACCATGATGTTGGGGTGCGGGTTGGAATACTTGATGGCATTCTCAAGAAGGTTGGAAACGGCGGTGCGGAGCTCCTCGGCGTTGCCCCGCAGGGTGATCTCGTCCGCGGGCTCGGCGCGAAAGTGCAGCGCCTCGGGAGAAAGGCCGTGGCGCGTGCGCGCAACCTCAATCGCCTCGCGCACAATCGCGGAGAAGTCCACTTCAGCCCAGTTCTTCCCGGCGTGGCTGTCGCGCACCTCGCCCGCCTTCAAGACCCGCTCCACGGTATCGATAAGGCGATCTGCGTCCTCGAGCATCACACGATAAAACTCGCGGCGTTGGGCTTCGTCGAGGTTGCGGCGCTCCAGCGTTTGGAGATAAAGACGAATCGAAGTGAGAGGGGTTTTCAGTTCGTGCGTAACCGCGTTGAGAAAGCTGTCCTGCTGCTCATTGCGGCGGACTTCGCGGACCAGGAAGATGGTGTTCAGCACCAGTCCGGCGATAATCATCCCGAACAGGATGATGCCGAGCACCAGCGGCACCACCTTTCGCCAACTGAGGATGATCCAACTGACGTTGAGTGCGACCGCGAGCCCCACCAGGCAGATGCCCAGGGTGATGAAAAACGCGATCGTCTTGGCTCGACTGACTGGCATCGTCTCATGCCAGATTGTAGAAGATAATGCCTCCACGGAGTAGGGCCGCGGAGAATAGGGCCATGGGGCCAGGACTCCCAAACTCTTTTGGGAGTCCCAGGAAAATGATTCGGCTAATCCCCGGAGATAGGGGCCAACTGCTCGGTAAGGGCTTCCACAGGCAGTACAGCCTGCCCTGCCGCCTTTTTGATCTTCGGCAGCTTGACGTCCCATGCAAGGTGGACCATGCGCAATATGGAGATCTGGAACCAGTTCAGATCGAACTCGTACCATGCCAGGCCGTGACGGGCGGATTGGGGATGGGCGTGGTGGTTATTGTGCCAGCCCTCTCCAAAGGTCAGCATGGCGACCCAGAAGCTGTTGGTGGATTCGTCTCCGGTGAGGAAACGCTGCGATCCCCACATGTGCGTCGCGGAGTTCACCAGCCAGGTGGTGTGCAGGCCGACTACAACCCGAAGGAAGATGCCCCACATCACGTACGACCAGCCGCCGGCAGCCAGCAGAACAAGGCCAAGCACGGTGAGAGGGACCCAGTGCCATTTCGAGATCCAGGTATGAAACTTGTCTTTGCGAAGATCGGGGACGTAGGGCAGAAGCTCGGATGCGTGGTTGTGCATCGTCCTGCCGGTGAGGATCCAGCCCATATGCGCCCAGAAACTTCCGTCGAGCGGGGAATGTGGATCGCCTTCCTTGTCGGTGTTCTGGTGGTGCACTCGATGCACAGCGACCCAGAAAAACGGACCGCCCTCCAGCGCCAGGGTGGCACAGAGGGTGAGGAAATATTCCATCCACTTCGGCGTCTTATAGCCGCGATGGGTCAGCAGCCGGTGATAGCCCATGCCGATGCCAAGACTTCCGGCAACCCACCATAGCAGGACCGCTACGCCGAGGGCCTTCCAACTGAACATGAACAGGGCAGCCACGGCGCCGATGTGAAACGCGATCATAAAGAAGGTGGTGATCCAACTGATTGGCTCTTTAAATGTCCGGTCATTGCTGAGTGTGCTCACTGGGGCTCCTTGCGATCTTTGAAAATGAAACTTTAAAAATGAAAATGCTTATGTTCGATATAAATAAAGGCTATCAGCGGAGGGCGTTTCTCTTTGTAATACTTGTGTAATTCGTCAACCGCAAGTAATGCGTTCAGAGCTGGAAATTCATGGGTTTACCGTGCATGGAGTGAAAGAATGACCAGCCGATGGTTACCTTCGTGCGCGGGGCCTCCACTCGATGGTGGACATGCGCTTCTCAGGCGTGCCGTCAACTCCGGATTGTTATTTTCGTCTATGAGGCTATGGCATCAAGCGGTGCGGCTCTTGGGGTCTTGCGAAGCGGCGCTCTGTCCGCTGGGGGGCTGCTCCTTTGATTGAGCATTGCCGGATTGGGCATTGGAAGATTGAACACTGGATTTCTGCTCGCGCTTTCCAATCTGCATTCTGCCGGTAAAGCTGGCTCCGTCTTCAATGCTGATGCGCTGGGTGGTTACATCGCCCTCGAGCGTGCCTTCATTGCGGATGTCAAGGCGCTCGCCGGCCACAACATTGCCGCGGACCTTTCCCATAATGACGATCTCGCGCGCATTCACGTCCGCAGCCAGAGAGCCGCTCTTGCCGATGGTTACGCGGCTGTTTTTGCCCGAGACGGTAATGGAGCCTTCCACGCGGCCATCAATATAGAGAGACTCCGAACAGGCGACCTCGCCTTTAATAACCAGAGACTTCTCGATATAGGCCTGGGTATTCAGGGCAGCATTTCGGTGGGCTGCCGCCGGCATCGGGCCGGGAGCCTCGTTCAAGGCCGAAGTGCTGGTAATGAGTGTCTCTGGAGAAGGGGAGGGAGCAGGCTGCTTCGGTCCCTGGGCTGCGTCAGCTCGGTTCGTGGGATTTGACATAAGAAAGTAAGGTCCTTGGTTCGGATGATGGTTCGTTTCCTAGCCCGCACTTTCATCGCCAAAGTGTCAGACTCGAAAGAAATGCTGAAAGCGGGCAAAATGCGGCGTAATAAAACCGATTCTATCCTCTAACACACGTCCGAATCGGGAATTTCACATGTAAATATTGCCGCCCACCATGGATTTCATACCGCACGCATAAACGATTTGGTAAAACCTCATGGAAGTTGTCAGGCTAACCACTTAATACCAACTGAGAATGGGCGATAGTGACGAAAGCGATGTCGAGGCCCGGTTGACGTATGGTAGCCGGATGTGTGAAGTTCTGTAGTCGCGGGAGATCCATGAAACTGTTACCGCAGTATCTGAGAGCAATCGTTGCGATGACCATCCTGGCTGGAGTTTCACTCAATGCCATGGACAGCGATTCCCATCCCTCTGAAGGCAAAACCACAGCAGCGCCGATCGGCAGCGAACACCTGATCCAGCCGGAGGAGTTGGCGCGGAGCCTTCAGTCACCGGGCGAAAAGCCGCTCATTATTCAGGCAGGTTTTCATGTTCTTTACGCGCAGGCGCATATTCCCGGCTCCGAGTACATAGGACCGGCCTCCACCGAAGAGGGAATAAAAAAACTGCGCCAGCGTGTGGAGGCGCTGCCACGAAAGAAATTTATCGTGCTTTATTGCGGATGTTGCCCGTGGACGCATTGTCCCAATGTGAATCCCGCCTACCGGGAACTTCACGCCATGGGCTTTGAAAATGTGAAGGTACTTTATCTCCAAAATAATTTCGGCACGGACTGGACGCGCAAAGGTTATCCCATCGCCAAAGGAGACTGATCCTTCCATTGCCGATGCGGAAAGCTATCGTGCTGCGGCCATGGAAAGGCCCTGCAGACGATAGCTCCGCATCCGCTCGCTGATTATTGCGTGACCTCGCCGATCAATACTCCAAACGGCTCCAGCATAATCTCGCTGTTCGCCGGTTGAGCGGCGGACTTCGGATTCGTGGTCACCAGCGGCTTCAGTTGCGAGTTCTGCCCCAGATCGGCCTCGTTGAAGCGTATGCGTTGCGGCCGGGCCGTCATGTTCAGCGTGACCAGCACTTTCTTGCCCTGATTGTCCCGCAAGAATGAGAGCACATTGGGATCGTCCTCATTGAGCCCTTTGTAATCGCCATCCATAAGCGCCGGATTCTGATGGCGCAGCCCCAGTACCTTCTGGTAGAAGCTCAACACGGAATTGGGGTCCTTCTGCTCGTCGGCCACGTTGTGGGTCTTGTAATTCGGCGTGACCGGCAGCCAGGGTTTCGCGCTGCTGAAGCCCGCATTCACATCATGCGTCCATTGCATGGGGGTGCGTTCTCCATCGCGCCCTTTTTCGCGGGGCCAGCCCAGCTTTCCAATCGGGTCCTGCACATCCTGCTTGCGCTTGGGATCGTTGTTCTGCATGCCGATCTCCTCTCCGTAATACATGATCGGCGTGCCGCGCAATGTGAGGTAAAGAGCGGCCATTACCTTGGCGATCTGGTCGTTGTGGACGCCATCGCCATAGCGCTCATAATGCCGGCGAATATCGTGATTGCTCAACACAAAGACCGGCCACCCCGCCGTCTCGACGCCGGAGATCTGCTTGCGGAACTCGGCGGGAGAAAGCTGGTTCACCATGGTGAACAGAAAATCCATGGGCATGTGGAGTTCATTGCCGTGCGCTCCGTAGTATTGCTTAAGCTCGTCGATGTTGTGGGTCCAGGTCTCGCCGATCAGTACGGCGTTGCTTTCGTCCGCGACTTGGCGCAGTTCGCGCAGCGTATCGTGCACCTCAGGGAGCTTGGTGTTATAAGTGTTTTCCTCGTTGCGGTCCCCATATTCATTCTTGCCGGGGAGCACCGGGTTATCGTGCAGTTGAGGATCTTCGTAAAGGGTGTCGACCGCATCGAGGCGGAAGCCGGCGACGCCGTGCTTATACCAGAAACGCGTCACATCGAACATAGCGTCCTTGACGGCGGGATTGCGCCAATTGAGATCGGGCTGCTCCGGATAGAAGAAGTGGTAATAGTATTGCTTGGTTGCCGGATCGAACTTCCAGGCGGAACCCCCAAAAGTCGAATTCCAATTGTTGGGCGGCAGCCCCGGACCGGCGCCGTCTCGCCATACGTACCAATCGCGTTTTGCCGCGGTGCGCGAGGAGCGCGAATCCTGGAACCACGGATGACGGTCCGAGGTGTGATTCATTACAAAATCCATCACTATGCGAATACCACGCTTCTTGCCTTCACTCACCAGCCGGTCGAAATCCGCCAGGGTGCCATACTTCGGATCGATATTTTCGTAATCCGATACGTCATAGCCAAAATCAACCTGCGGCGAGGGATAGCAAGGCGTGATCCAGATTGCGTCCACGCCAAGCTGCTTCAGGTAATCCAGCCTGGAGGTGATGCCGTTGATGTCGCCGAGGCCGTTATTGTCGGAGTCGGCAAAGCTGCGCGGATAAATTTCATAAAAGACGGCGTGCTTCCACCATTGGTCCGCAGTGCTCTGCGCGCCCGTGGAGGATTGCCCGGCCTGCGCCGCCGTTTGTTTTGTTTTGGAGCAGCCGGTAATCGTAAACTGGGCTGCGAGCGATAACAGTAAGACGGCCGTGACCAATGCGTTCTTCATATTCAGCGAATCCCCCTGCTCCCAAATAAGTTACTCGTTAAAATTTAAAATCAGCGTCTGCGTTGTGTAGCTTCCTGCGGTCGCGCTTACCGGGAATGAGACTTCCAGCGTCTGCGCATCTCCGTCCACATTCGCGAGCTTGCCGCCGCTGACCGATCCAATCCTTGAGCCATATGCTCTCAGGAGATAGCTATTCCCCGCAATGCCGTTGAGCTGCATCCGAAGCTGCTTTCGATTGGCACTCCATTCTTCGCGGACAATCTTCAAGTTCCGGCTTTCTTCGCCAAGCGGCGGCAGATCGGCGGGCAAAACAATTCCGAAGTCATCGCTGACCTGCATTCGAACGGTATTAGGACCCTCTGCGATTGGCACACGGACGGTGAGGTGCTTGTCCTGCAGAGTAGTCTCCGGCGCGCCTCCTCGCGTGCGCGCCCGCAAACTCAATCCCGGCGAGAATACCAGCGTGCAACCGCTGCTGCCTCTTCCGATGGATTGCAAAGAAATTTCGCTCCGCGTTTTTTTGTAGACCAGGTCCACCGTGCCTCCACATGCGGGAACATTGGTGGCGGACCATGAATTCCAGTCCGCCGGCAGGTGCGGAGCCACAACCACCTCATGCGTGGTTGCCGAGCTGGCGATCCCCAGCAGCCCTTTGATTATCGGATTCAAGACCATGGCGGAGGACCATATCTGGTGCGGGGAGCTGGTGGGCAGCGCCTCATAATACGTGCCGGAAAGCACCTCGGTCACATGCCCCAGGGGTCCATCGAGGGCGAGCAATGCATTGGCGCGCAGGTTGGCGTATGCCGGAATCGGGCGATGGTAGGCGTACTCGCCCACCGATGCCCATCCTGTGAACAACGGCCACACGCTGCCGAAATGATACCCGGTGGGATCGTACAGGGGATTCTCGTCGGACATGATGCGCATACCCCAGTCAGCGGAGTGGTCCGCCTGGGCCAGGTAGTTGATGGTGCCATCCGCCTTGTCGGGATCGAAGACATGGAACCACATTGCGGCGGTGCTGAGGACAGTGGGGACCTGTACCTGTTGATTATTTTTGTCGAGCGCAAACACCAGCGTGTTTTTTTCTCCCGACCAGAAGAGACGGTTTACAAGCTGCTTATGCGTTTCGACTTCTTCCGTGAGTTGTTTCTGGACCTCCGCTTTCCCGGCTACACGCGCCAGGTTCGCCAGGGCCTGCAACGATGCCGCGCCCAGCGCGCTTTGATACAGCTCGGTTTTTACCGGCAACAGCGGGCCGCCTTCGATCCATCCGTGGCCGACCCCCAGATTCTGCGGCAGCCCCTGCGCGTCGTAGGTGGAATGCAAAAATTGATAGGCGCGCCACACGTTGTCCCAGTGCTGGGCCAGAAACGCGGTGTCACCACTGGAGCTTACATAATCGTTCATGGCGAGAATGAAAAGCGGGGTGGCGTCCGCCGCGGCGTAGGGATAGGGAAAGTCCTTAAACCACGGGACCAGAGTGGCGGACTGGGAGACCTCATGCTCGATTTTGCCATCGGCGCGCTGATATTTAGCGATGAATTCAAGGGCGGCGCGCGTGGTGGCGTAATCGCCAATTGCATCCAGCGCGAGGTCGGTCCATAGGGAATCGCGCCCGAAGAACCAGGCAAAGCCCGGCCGCTCGCTCTCGCCGGAGGTGCGGTATCCGGCGACCAATCCGGCGCCGAGAAAAGGATTGTCAACGAGTCCCTGGATCATGCTGATTCGTGACCAGTCGTATGCGGCCTGAAGCTGCGGATCGGGAAGAGCCAGGGAGATCGTCCGTTTCAGGTAGTCCGAATAATATTTCGCCGCTGCCGTCTGCAACGCTTCGGCGTTTTCGGAGATGCGCTGGTAATTTTGCCGCGCCTCATCCGCGCCATGCGCCGATCCGGCGATAAAGATGTATTGAGTGGCGTGTCCCTTCTCCACGCGAAGCAGGCGAAGGCTGTTCACATCGTTGGAGCCGCTGTTGGTGAAAAACTCCAAAGAATGTTCGGCCGCCTGCGGCGAACCCACCACGCCCGCGAACTGGCGCTGCTCATGACCCAGCATGAACGCCTTCAGCCGTGGGTCCCAGTTTATATAAGTGCCCCCGATTGCCGCGGGCCACATCAATTGAAAATCCCGGACGAATTGCGCCTCGATCTGCAGAGGGCCAAAGGTATCAATGTCGAGGCGAATGATCGCGCCAGCTTCCGTGGGTGGGACAACCAATGTTTCCCGCACGCTGAATGCGGCATTGGCATAGAGAATCGACGAGCCCTCCGGATGAACGACAAGCTGGCGGGCAAGCTCGGCGGCGGATAAAACATGATCTTCCGTATGAAAGCGCAGATGGAACTCCCGGAAGAGCTTGAGCGGATAGACCCAGGCTTCCATCTCTCCGGATTCATTGCCGAAGAGCGCGGCCCGTTGGCCTACCGCGTCCAGAAACTCCCATGCGCGAATAGGACGCGTAAGCTCTGGCGTGATCGTGCTTGATTGGGTGTTGGGCAGCGCCTGGGCAGAAAGAAGGTGGACAAAAAGGAGCGAGAGAGAAACGCAGTGTAAAACAAATCTTCGCGCGCGCAAGCCTGTCCTCATGACTCGATATGGGTGTGCTTTAATAAAGCGGTAGCAATCCTAACACAAAGGTAAATAGCTCCTGTTGTCCTGGACACGACGCAGCTTTTTGAGATCCTTGAGCCGCACTGCTCTGGTTTTTTCCTTCGATCAGATATTGAGCATGGCGCGCCCGTTATTCCTGTCAGGACAGTCAAAACCAGCCGGACCAGCGCCACCCGAAACCGGACAACCACGCGCGGGACAGCCGCTAGGTGTGAGCTTTGTGGATGTTGCCCGCAGCGCCGGGCTGAATGCCCGGACCATCTTTGGCGGCGAGAAAAAAAACAAATACCTGCTTGAGACCACAGGATGCGGTGTGGCTTTTTACGATTATGACAATGATGGCTGGCTGGATATTTTTCTCGTGAACGGATGGCGGCTTGAGGGGTTTCCCAAAGGCCAGGAGCCGACCTGCCATCTCTTTAAGAACAATCGTGACGGCACCTTCACCGATGTGACCATCAGGGCCGGCCTGGCCCGTTCCGGATGGGGACAGGGGGTCTGTATCGGCGACTATGACAATGATGGAAACGACG
>CAYTQA010000084.1:0-2947 GCA_964439495.1 uncultured Terriglobales bacterium
CTTCTGATTCGTAGTCAGACGCTCTATCCAACTGAGCTAAGGGCGCAATCCGTGCTGCCGGACAGCCTTTTCAGGTCTTGCAGTTGCAAAAACCACACCGTGCGGAAAATCGATTATACAAGACGAGCAGCGCGAGACCAAATCCCGGGTCGATCACCAGAAAATCACTGCGGGGAAAACCGCTCTCGGAAAGCCTGCTGTGACCCGGACGTTCTGGAAGGGAACGGCCAGGGACGGCGAATTTCCTCAAGCCGCTTTAATCCTTATTTGGCTATAAGAATGCAACCGGACGAACAAGCGGCAGAGAGGCTGTAAAACTTCCTCGCAGCCTGCAAAACTTACCTGTCCGGGGTAGAAGCTTAGGAGTTAACCCCTTTGTTTTCAATCCATCGGAGATTGGCATCGGGAGTGCTTTATTCCATGGCAGACGAAGTGGCGCGTAAAAGGGACGCCTTGAGAGTAATACCTCGGCCAGAGATTCTCTCAAGCGTCCCTTTTACATTTTCAGACGATCACTTTCAATCTTCCTCTCCATACGAATCCATTATTGCAATATGCAATAAAGCTTGCCTTCCGCTTTGTACGATTATTCCGGGTAATCCGGAAGCGCAGTACGGAAATCTTATTTGCCCACCAGCGTGACCTTTTCCTTTATGTCAATTCCGGCGCCGCGCAGGATGCCCGCTACCATGGCATCGTTCAGACGGGTGGCGTCATATTCAACCCGCACCAGCCGCTCCCGCTCCTCAAAGCTGATTTTACGGATCCCGTACACCTCGCGCGCATTGCTCAGGGCGCGCATTTCGGCCTCTCCTGGCGCCGCTCCATAGCGAAAGCAAACGTCCAACTGCGTCATTGGCAGATCTCCTGAAAGTAAAAATTTAAATAATGAAATCAGAGAACATTTAAATATACGGCACGCACCGCCAGCGCGACAAAGGCGGATGCACTTGCGCACTGCCGGCTCAGGAATGGCTGGCCAGTTTGGTCAGGTAGCTGATGATTTCCGGCTTTGTCCATTCCACCGGCCCGATGAATTTCCTGCGCACCACGCCGTTTCTGTCTATTACATAGGTCTCGGGAAATTTAATGGTCCCATAAAGAGCATTGCTCTTTTGCGCCGCATCGCGCACCGTCAGGAGCTGGATATTCCGCTCCCGGATGAACCGCCGATACGCCTCGGCGTCTTCATCCGTGCTCACCGCAAGAACGGTGATTTTGTCCCCCATCTGGCGCTGCATCTGGACCAGCGAGGGCATCTCCTCCACGCATGGCGGGCACCAGGTCGCCCAGAAGTTCAGCACCACCACCTTGCCATGGAAATCGTGCAGAGAAACCGTACGGCTGGAATCCTGAATGCTGAAATCGGGAGCAGGGAGCCCAATCATCTTCGGGCGAGAGCCGCGGTCGCATCCGGACAGGCCAGCAATCAGCAAAACCAGCGCTGCGGCACACCATGTATTCGCCCGGAACCAATTCATACTCGTATAATAAGGCTTCCTTTTAGAATAGTGGAACAACTCTAATATCGGTGTACGGACATCCATCATGAGCATGGTTTATCTCACGCGTAAAGCAGAGTTTTCCGCCTCGCACTTCTATCACAATCCGAGCTTTACTCCGGAAGAGAACCAGCGCATCTTCGGCAAGTGCAACCATCCTCATGGCCACGGACACAATTACACGCTCGAAGTCACAGTAAAAGGAATGGTTGATGATAAATCGGGATTCGTAATGGATTTAAAAGAGTTAAAGGACATCATGAATCGCGAGGTAATCGACGCGATGGACCATCGGCACTTGAATTATGAGGTCCCGGAGTTCAAGGAGCAAATTCCCACCACCGAGAACCTGGCCATCGCTATCTGGAAGCGTCTGGAAGGCAAGCTGAACCGAGGCGCCAAACTGTATCGCGTGCGGGTCTATGAGAGCGACGATCTTTTTGCCGAGGTCTACGGAGAGGCATGAAGGCATACCTGACGCGGCGCTACAAATTTTCTGCATCGCACCGCCTGCATAGCGACTCCATGTCAGAGGAGGAGAACCGGCGGACCTATGGCAAATGCAACAATCCCTATGGACATGGTCATAATTATGTCCTTGAGGTCACAGTTAGCGGCACTCCGGCGCCGGAGACCGGCATGATCTGCAACCTTGCCGATCTGGACGGCTTTGTGGAACGCACGATCCTGAGACAATATCGCGACAGCAACTTGAACTGTATGGAGCAGTTTGCGAACGTCGTCCCCACAACCGAAAACCTCTGCATCGAATTGCATGGGGTGCTCAAGGAAGGATTTTCCGCAGCAAAGCTGGAGAAAGTCCGAATCGAAGAAACCATGATGAATTCATTTATGTATACGGGCGAATATACTAATACCAAACAAGATATAAACCACAGGACCAAAGAATGAAAGCAGGCGGTGCGGTGAATAAGGCCGGGCAGGCCGCGATAAAATCGGAGCTCGATCTCTCACAGGCCACCTTGTCCGAGTTGTACAAGGAAGTGCTGCTGCGCCTTGGCGAAGATCCGGAACGCGACGGATTGAAGCGCACTCCAGAGCGAGTGGAAAGCGCGATGAGGTTTCTCACCCGAGGGCTCGATGAAAACCCCGATAAGCTGCTTCAGGGAGCGCTCTTTGAAGTGGACTACGATGAAATGGTCATCGTCAAGGACATCGAGATGTTCAGCCTTTGCGAGCACCACATGCTCCCGTTTTACGGCAAGGTGCACGTGGCCTATCTGCCTCACGGCAAGGTGATCGGCTTGAGCAAGATCCCACGCCTGGTGGACACCTTCGCCCGCAGGCTCCAGGTGCAGGAGCGCCTGACCAAGGAAATCGCGGACACGATATTGCGCGCCATCAATCCGGCGGGAGTGGGTGTGGTGATCGAGGCGCGCCATCTCTGCATGATGATGCGCGGCGTGGAAAAGCAGCATTCGGCG
>CAYTQA010000084.1:2957-10640 GCA_964439495.1 uncultured Terriglobales bacterium
GGAATTTCTCTCGCTCATTCATGCAAGGCCAAACGGTTTTTAATGGTAGAAGCTGCCGCAAGACTGGAAAACAAGATTGCCCTTATCACCGGGGGAAATCGCGGTATTGGGCGGGCCATTGCCCAGATTTTTGGCGATGAGGGAGCAACCGTCATCATTACAGGTCGCGATCAGCTCGCGCTCAACTCTACCGCCGAGGCGATCGGCGTCCGGGCGGTCCCGATTCGCTGCGACCTGAACAATGCTTCCGAGATCGAGCAGCTTTTCGCCGGGATCAAGCGACGCTTCGGCCGGATTGACCTGCTCATCAACAACGCGGGGACCGCGCATGAGCTTGCCCCGGTCGATCGGCTTTCAATTGCAGAATGGAAGCGGGTGATCGATACCAACTTGACCGCTACATTCTTGTGCACGCAACTGGCCCTGCCCTTGATGGACTCCGATGCGGTAATCGTCAACAATCTTTCGATTTCCGCGCGCCAGGCTTTTCCCGGCGCTTCCGCTTATAACGCATCGAAATCCGGCGCCCTGGGCTTCACCAATACGCTGCGCATGGAGCTGCGCGAGAAGGGAATTCGCGTAATCGCCTTGCTCTCCGGCGCGGTTGACACCGACATCTGGCAGCAGTTCTGGCCGGACGCGCCGCGAGAAAAGATGGTCGATCCCGAAGATGTTGCCCGCGCCGTGCTGCTTGCGGTGACGCTGCCATCCAACACCAGCATGGACGAGATCCAGATCGGCCCCGCAATCGGAACTCTTTAACGGCGATAAATCTGCGCTACTGAATGCCGGGTCCGGGAAGGGAAAAGTTTGATCATGACGATCCCGGCCATAAACCCTCCTACATGCGCCCAGAAGGCGATGCCGCCACCGGTCTGATGCGAAGACATGATGGAAGTTGCCGCCCCGCTCAGGAATTGCGCAACAAACCAGTACCCGAGCACGATCCAGGCAGGCAGCCATATAAAGGAGAAGAAAAAAATGATAGGGACAATCGTGAGCACGCGCGCGGAGGGAAACAATAGGAAATAGGCGCCCAGCACGCCTGCAATGGCCCCACTGGCGCCAACGCTCGGCACTGTGGAGCTGGCATTAAATAGAATGTGCGCCAGCGATGCGGCGATCCCGCTCAGAAAATAAAAAACCAGGTACAAGGAATGTCCCAGGTGGTTTTCTATGGCATAGCCGAATATCCAGAGCACCCACATATTTGAGATCAGGTGCAGCCATGAGGCATGAAGAAACATGGAGCTGAAGATCGTCACCAGCGAAAAGCCCTGCGCCGCGTGGGACTGAACGGGTAATACCCCGGTAAACCGGGCAGGAACAACCCCGAATTGATTCAGAAAAATAGCCAGACTCTGCCGGTCGAGCGAAACTTCAAATAAAAAGACCAATACGTTGAGCGCGATCAAAAAATATGTGACATAGGGGGTCGAATAACGCGGAGTGTCGTCGCGAATGGGTATCATCTAAATCGTGTCCGCTGGACGCTCCTCAGAAGATAACAGAGAAAGCTATGGATGGCGTGCTTGTAGTCGACAAACCGGCCGGAATGACTTCTCATGACGTCGTCGCTCGCGTGCGCAAGCTGATGACAGAGCGCTCGGTGGGACATTTGGGCACGCTCGATCCCATCGCCACCGGAGTGCTTCCGTTGGTATTGGGGCGCTACACCCGCCTGGCGCAGTTCTATACCTCCGCCGACAAAAAGTACGAAGGCAGAATCCGTCTGGGCTTTGCAACCGATACCTATGATGCTGAAGGCGCGCCCATGGGCCCGGTAACGCCTTTCAGCGGTTCCGTGGAAGAGGTCAGGCAAGTGGCGAGCCAGATGACCGGCGTCATTCAACAATTACCGCCAACATTTTCAGCCAAGAAGATCTCCGGGGTCCCGGCTTACAAGCTGGCCCGAAAGAAACAGCAGGTTGAACTGCAGCCGGTCGAAGTCCAGGTCTACCGATTTGAGATTTCGGCTCTGGAGGGCGATGAGGTCCGCTTTCAGGCCGAGGTCAGCTCCGGGACCTACATTCGCTCGCTGGCCCATGATCTTGGAAGGCTTCTGGGAACGGGTGGCCACATCAGCCAACTGCGCCGCACCCGGTCTGGAGAATTTGACCTTACCCAGGCGGTCGGGCTGGAGGAGCTGGCAGACCTGGCACAAAGCGGCACGGCCGGCAGCAAGTTCATTCATCCGCGCGCGATCCTGGGAAGCTTTCCCGCGGTAACCGTCGGCGATGAGCAAGCCGCCCTGATCGGCAATGGGCGTCCGGTGAATCTGCCGGAATTCTCCAATGCCAGGTTGGTCAAGATATTCTGGGGACGTGACCGGCTGATCTGCATAGCCGGACGCGTGGCAGGGACGTTATTTCAGCCCAAGGTGGTGCTCCTGGACGGCGCCGCCAAGTCCTTCGTGGGCCAGAGGTGATGGATATTGCTTTATGGCGCAACGTCCGATAATGCATATTATGTAAAATTACAAAATGGCAATGGGGTGCTGCCGCTATTTTGCTGATTTTTGCTTATCTTGTTGGAAAAAGCTTGCACTAACCCTGCCCTGTAAAGAAGGGCCAGCTTCAATCGCCCGAACTGGTCAGCCGTGCCTTTTGAGTGCGCATGAAATCTTGCACCAGGAAGCTGATGAAGGCCGACATCCCCGAACCCATAATGCTCAGGAAAATTGAGCCGACATATTTCTGATATCCCGAATCCGGCGAGGCGGGCGGTAGGTTGGAAGAATTGGGCGCCACTAAAACCAGGCCCCTGCGTCCGGAGCTGACAATAAGCGTGTTCTCTTTTTTACTGCTGAAATCGGCGTAGGTCGTTCGGGTTTGATCGAAGCCCTGGCCGGGAGCGTTCAGGCGGACCTGGATCTCATGTCTTCCCGCCGGCACTCTTACCATCCGGGAAAAGCTGGCCGGCGCCCTTCCGCCGCCAAAAATTCCGAACTGCTTTCGGGATACTCCATTCACAGTTCCAGAATAGACATTGTCGCCATCAATCCAAACCGAGAGCTCGGCGGAGCGGAAGTAGTGCTGGCAGGAGATGCGCAGTCTGGCGGGATTGACGAAAATCCACGAGAAAAGCATATAAGCCAGGGCCGAAACAGCCACCGCCACGCCCCATACCTTTATCCGTTTCGGCAGCTTCAAGACGCGTTGCTTTATCCATGCGGCCCCAGATCGGGCCGACCATAGAGAACGCTGATAAAGCGGCTTCGAACGGCCCCACAAAAGGGCCGTGCCGACACGCAGCCTGAACCGAAGCTTTGCAGCCGAGGTCTCGGGACCCTGGGTTTTTATTCGTTTAGCTTCCTTATCCATACGGGACGCTGCGGGAGTTGCGCGATTGGGGCTAAGAGTTGCCGGCATTCTTCAAGCATTTTCCTCAATTCAGCCGGTCACTTCCAGTTACTCCCGGACACGTCCAGAGGAAAAGCCTGTCAATTCGCCCCTACTGGTTTTGGAAGGCCTCTTTATTGACCACGTAGGGCATCTTGGTGATATCGCCGCCATAATTCCCTTCCAGTACGTCCAATAATCCCTGCACGCAGCGTCCCGCCATGCCTACTTCCGGATCAGGCGAGAGTCTGGTCTGCGTGGCGCCGCTCGCAAAGTGATGGAATAAGCGGCAGCGGTCCTCAATCGCGGGACCGCGCAGCGGAGAATCCGGCGGCAGCGGCTCTTTTTCGAATACATCGAGCGCCGCGCCGGCGATCCAGCGTTCGCGCAATGCCTTCGCCAGGGCCGCCTCGTCTACCACCGGACCCCGCGAGGTATTGATCAGGTAAGCCGTGGGCTTCATCTTTCGCAAGGTGCTCTCATTGAAGAGGTGATATGTCGGGGTCTTCGATTCCCCTTCGCGCAAAAGCGGAACATGGACGCTCACGTAGTCCGCTTCCTTCAGGCATTGCTCGAATGTTTCATATCGAATAACGGTTCTGTGCTTCTGCATGCCTTTAGAATGGCGAAGGTCCATCAGCTCCTGGATCCCACGGACGTACTCGTTGTTCTGGTACATCGGGTCATAGCACAGGAAGTTCATATCGAAGCCGGTGCATTTCTTGATCATGGCCAGGCCGATGCGGCCGGTGCCGATGATGGCAATCGTCTTACCGGTTACCTCGTCGCCGAGGAATGGAAGAAACGGATGCCAATAGCCCCAGCGGTTGTCGCGGACCAGATGCTCGCTCGGCCAGAGCTTGCGGGCCAGCGCTCCCATCATGAAAAAAGCGAACTCCGCCGTGGCTTCGGTAAGCACATCGGCGGTATTGGTAAACGGCACCTTGTAGCGGTTCGCGTCGGCCCGATTGATGTTGTCGAAGCCTACCGCTTCCTGCGCCACAACCTTAAGCCTGCCCTTGCCCGCTTCAAATATCTCGGCGTCAATCGTGTCGCGCAAGGTAGTGATCAGGGCGTCGATTCCCTTCCGCACTTTATCGACGATAAGCTTCTTGGGCGGCGCTTCCGGCCCGGGAAAAACCTCCACTTCATAGCCCTTCTGGCGCAGCCGATCGAGCGCGAGTGGACCGATGTCACAGGTTGCAAAGATACGTTTGCTCATAAACGAGGCCTTCTTCTGGATGTCTGGGTTGGGAGAATCTCTTCCGTTCATAGCTTGCGCCAGCGGCGATCGCAAACCGGAACTCTCTTGCACTCACAGGTGCTCCGCCGCCCATGTCTCGATCCTCTCCAGCGCCTTCTGGATGTTCTCGATGGAATTCGCCACGCTGAAACGGAGAAAGCCTTCGCCAAAGCTGCCAAAGGAGGCGCCGGAAAGACAGGCTACCCCAGCCTCTTCCAGAAGAGCGTCAGCCAGCTTTTTTGATGTCCATCCGGTGCCTTGAATATTGGGAAAGACATAGAATGCGCCCTTGGGAGAACGGCAACTAAATCCCTTGATCTTATTGAGGCCGCTCACAAAGAGATCGCGCCGTTGCTTGAATGCCGAGCACATATGCTCCACCGACGATTGGCTTCCCCGCAGCGCCTCCACCCCGGCAATCTGGGTAAAGCCGGCGGTGCAGGAATTGGAGTTGGTCATCAGCCGTGAGATTTGCACGGCCAGGTCCGCTCGCATCACGCCGTATCCCAGACGCCATCCCGTCATGGCATAAGTCTTGGAGAAACCGTCCAGCAGGATGGTGCGGTCGCGAAATTCCGGCAAGGACAGGATGGAAAAATGACGGCCTTCAAAAATCAGGCGGCTGTAGATTTCATCCGAGAGCACCATGATGTCATTGTTTCCGATGGCGGCGGCGATGTCGCGAACGTCCTTTTCATCCAAAACTCCGCCCGTGGGATTTTGCGGAGAATTCAAAATAATCAGCTTGGTTCGCGGTGTAATTTTGCTGGCGAGCTCGTTTACATCCAGGCGAAAGTCCATCTCCTCCCGCAGGCGAAGAGGGACCGCCCTGGCGCCCAGGAAGTGTATGACGGATTCATAGATCGGGAACCCTGGGTTGGGATATATCACTTCATCCCCTTCTTCAATCAGAGCGAGAGCCGCGAAGAAAATAATAGGTTTACCGCCTGGAACAACCACTACTTCCTCAGGGGATACTTTAATATTTCGAGAGCGCGATACCGTTTTCGCGATCTCCTCCCGCAGGGCCGGTATTCCAGCCGAAGGAGTGTAATGGGTCCATCCGCCCTGCATTGCGGCCACGCCGGCTTCGGCCACATTGGTGGGGGTATCGAAATCAGGCTCGCCGATTTCCAGATGAACAATGTCTCTGCCCTGCGCCTCCAGGGCCCGGGCCCGCACCAGCACCTCAAATGCGGTTTCGGTGCCGAGGCGAGACATACGTTGCGCGAGTTTAAGATTTGACCGGTGAATATCAGGAATCACTATTTCGCCCCCGGAAGAAAACCTATGATTATAGTGATAATTTCTGAAACCGGCTGTATATAATGACGAGAGATATGCCTAAATATTCAATCGTGGTCCCGTTTCATAACGAGCAGGAAAGCGTCACCGCACTTTATGACCGTCTGAAGGGCGTCATGGAGGCGACCGGAGAAAGTTTTGAGCTGGTGTTCGTGGATGACGGCAGCGCCGACCGCACCTTCCGGCTCTTGCAGGAGATTGCCGCGGTTGACAGCCGCGTTGCCGTGGTAAAGCTGCGCCGGAATTTCGGCCAGACTTCCGCCCTGGCGGCCGGATTTGACCATGCTGTGGGCGATTACATCATTGCCATGGACGGCGACCTGCAGCACGATCCCGACGATATTCCGCTCTTCCTGGAGCGGATCGCGGCAGGATACGACATCGTGAGCGGCTGGCGTAAGCAGCGCATCGATAATTTTGTGATGCGCCGCATTCCCTCGCGGTGCGCCAACTGGCTGATGGCTAAGTTGAGTGGCGTGGACATTCACGATTTTGGGACTACCTTCAAGGCATACCGGCGCGAGATCATCCATCAGGTGCCGCTCTATGGAGAGCTGCATCGCTTCATCCCCGCGCTGGCCTCCTGGTATGGGGCCTCGATCTGTGAGATTCCCATCCGCAACATCCATCGTGAAAAGGGCGCCTCCCACTACGGCATCTCGCGCACCTTCCGCGTCTTCTTCGACCTGATCACCATCCGTTTCCTTCTGCGCTATCTTTCGCGTCCGCTGCATTTCTTCGGCACCTTTGGCATGGCCGGCATCGCCAGCGGATCGTTCATCAGCCTGTGGCTGCTCGCGCTCAAGATATTTCGCCACGCGGACATCATGGACCAGCATGGGCCTTTACTGGTCTTTGCCGCCGTCCTGATTGTTGCCGGGGTGCAGTTGCTGGCGCTGGGATTGTTAGGGGAGATGCAGGTGCGGCATTATCATGATCCGTCGCGCCGCGCTCCTTATTCGATTGAACGGATACTGCGCGCCCAGCAGAGCGAACAGGTCACCGAATAACCGCACGGAAATCGCGATTCAGAAGCGTGAGGATTCTATGAGTCGGCCTTCGCGCCAATTGCTGACTTGTGAACTTATGCGGCGCAAATCCGGCCTTGGGGTCCTTCAGTACTCCGCCATTTCCTTCATAGCCTGAAATAGATCGTTGGTTTGCGGCAGGATGGCGTTTTCCAGGATCGGCTGATAAGCAACGTAGGTGTCCATCGCGGCGACCCGGCGTACCGGAGCATCCAGATCGTCGAAGAGCTCATCGCTGATGCGGGCCGCGATCTCCGCGCCGTAGCCCCAACTCAGCATGTCTTCATGGGCGACAATGACGCGATTGGTTTTGCGCACCGACTCCGCGATCGCCTCCCAATCGTAGGGATTGAGGCTGCGAAGGTCCAGCAACTCCACGCTGATGTCGAGTTCGCGTTGTATCTTCTGCGCCGCCTGAAGCGCGCGCGGGACCACCGCGCCATAAGTGATCACGCTCATATCGGTCCCCTCCCGCACCACTTTGGCTTTTCCGAATGGGACCATGTAGTCCGGTCCGGGATAAGGTGCGCGGCCGTAGGTTTCGCGATACAGGCGCTTGTGCTCCAGAAAGAGGACGGGATCGTCGCAGCGGATCGCGGTGCGCAGTAGTCCATTTGCGTCCAGCGCATTCGAGGGAAAGACCACGCGCAGGCCGGGAAGATGCGTAAAGATGCTCTCTCCGCATTGCGAGTGATAGATGGCGCCGCCAGTGAGATATCCTCCGATGGCGACGCGAATTACCGTGGGAGCGGAAAATGTCCCATTC
>CAYTQA010000085.1:0-4677 GCA_964439495.1 uncultured Terriglobales bacterium
TCGGCATGATGGTGACGGCATCCCGCCACGGAAAGCGCCAGCGCGGAAACCAGAATTCCTGTAAAGATACGACGAATCATTCCAACTCCATTCCACCTTGCGGGCATTCGCCCAAAACTTATGTTCCAGGAAGCGAACATCGCGCCCGGAGCTATGCGATCTGCACTCCACTTTTGCGTACCGGCGCGGCGGCCTGGGCCGCTTCCAGCAGCTTGCGGGCATGGCCGGTAATGTCTCCATTGCCAAAGACGGCGTTGCCGGCAACCAGCACTTCGGCCCCGGCGCGGACCGCCTCCGCCACCGTATCCAGGGCAATTCCGCCATCCACTTCAATGCGGAAGTTCAATCTGCGCTCTTTGCGAATCTCCGCCAGACGCCGCACCTTATGCATGGTCGCGGGAATAAATTTCTGCGCGCCGAATCCCGGATTCACCGTCATCACCAGCACGAGGTTCACCATCTCCAGGACTTCGCCAACCATCTCCACCGGGGTCGCAGGATTGATCACCACTCCCGGCTTGCAGCCATGGCTATGGATCAATTCGAGTGTGCGATGAAGGTGGCGGCAGGCCTCCTGATGCACGGAAATCCAATTGGCCCCGGCCTCGGCAAAATCCGGAATATAGCGGTCAGGATCTTCAATCATCAGGTGAAGGTCCAGAATGGCGTCGGTGGTGCGGCGCAAGGACTTCACCACCATGGGCCCAAGGGTAAGGTTGGGCACAAAATGACCGTCCATCACATCCACATGGATGATGGTGGCTCCGCCCTTCAGCGCGGACTGTACGTCATCGGCGAGATGAGCGAAGTCGGCGGAAAGGATCGAGGGTGCCAGTTCGATCAGAATCGTTGAACTCTCATGAATGGGTGAGGACCTGTGGGAATTTTAACAAAGTCAGGAGGCAAACTGGGCGCGAATCTCACAAATTTACGGTCTAGGGTGACTACACACCGGTTCGACTGCGCCCAAGGCAGGCAACGCCACAGAGAAGCCCCATCAATTTCACAAACTAATCGCCCGCGACGGCCGCCAACTGCCGCTCGAAAAATTCTTCCACCCGGCCCAGGACCTCCTGTCCGGTCTTGGCCTCGTAGACCGACTTCCTCAATTGGCTGCCATTGGGGACGCCATGGGTAAACCACGAGGCAAACTGTTTCATCTTGCCCGCGGCCTCCGGTATTTCTTCCTCAATCAGCATGGAGAAGTAAGTGCGAATCATCTGATAGCGATCATATTCGGTGGGCTGCGTGTAATGGCCTACGCCGGTCGCCTGCCGGGAGGCGGTATATTCCGCGATCTGGCGGAAGATCCAGGGATTGGCGGGGGCGGTGCGGCCGATCATCACTGCGTCGCAGCCGGTTTGCTCGACCATGGTAGCGGCGTCTTCGGGGGTGCGGATGTCGCCGTTGCCGATCACCGGAATTCCGACCGCGTCTTTTATGGCTGCAATGTACTCCCAGCGGGCGTTGCCGCTATAGCCCTGTTCGCGGGTGCGGGCATGGAGCGCAACCGCGTTAATCCCGCAGGCCTCCGCCATTTTGGCCAGCTCGACGCAGACGATGCTCTCGTCACTCCATCCCAGGCGAAATTTTACGGTGAAGGGTATCTTTACCGCCGCGCGCACGGTTTCGAAAATGGTCCTGATGTGGGGCAGATCGCGCAGCAGCCCCGAGCCCCCATTCGACCGGCAGACGCGCTTGGCCGGACAGCCCAGGTTCAAATCGACGATATCGAAGCCCAGTTCCTCCACCACCCGGGCCGCATCCGCTAATATCCCGGGATTGGAGCCGAAGAGCTGCGCGGAGATGGGGTGCTCATCCTCATAAAAGCTCAGATAACGCTTGCGCTTGGACTCGCGGCAGCGCGCCAGCCCGTCAGCGGAGGTAAACTCCGTCATAATCAGGCCGCATCCGGACTGGAGGTTGCTGATGTCCTCTTCCACCGCCTGGCTCAGCGACCGGGACGATGGGACGGCGCAGCCGAAGCCGGTCTGGATATTAGTCTGGAAGATGCTGGCATTTCGGATGAAGCGGCGGAATATCGTGTCGGTTACGCCGGCCATGGGGGCGAGGATCGTCGCCGGGGCGATTTTCACATTGCCGATGGAAAACCCAGCCGGGACACACGCCTCCCGGGGCATCGCCCGGTCAATCGTGTTTTCCCATCCCTTACGCATGGCCTTCCTTAGACTATTGTAATTTGAGAACTGTTTCTCAGTAGTTTTCAGATCACCCGGCAACTTGAAATTGTGAAGGCAGATCTTTCGACTCGCGCCTCTTCACTTTTTTCGGCGCTCGCTCAAGATGACAACTTGTGGAGGGGACTGCACCCGCAGCGGGCTAAAAATCCCAATTTCCCGCCACAATGTTCACCACGTTCACCTTTGCGGTCCAAAGCATTTGCTTTCATGTGTTTACATGGGTGAACATTGTGATTTGCAATGTTCACCCATGTTCACCACGTTCACCCTTTTGCACTAGTAATGGTGCAACCTTGGCTTCCGGGTGGATTTTAGAGAGACGACATTTCGCACTGCGGGAAAGGGGTCAAAACCCTCCAAAGCGACCGCATGTTAAGCGAGGGACAACGAGAAGTAAAGGGGAAAACCGCCGCTGGTCGCGGGGCAATAAAGCCCGCAGACGACAAAGCCTCCGCCGAAACGGAGGCTTCATTCGAATTCCTGAGTTTACTTGGTGCCGGTTTTCGCCGCTGCGGATGCCGCCGCCTTGGCATCGTCGGACTTGGCGTATTTGCGGCGGAAGCGCTCGACGCGCCCGGCGGTGTCCACCAGCTTCTGCTTGCCGGTGAAGAACGGATGGCAGTTGGAGCAGATTTCCACGTGGATGTCGCCCTTATGCGTGGAATGGGTGGTAAAGCTGTGACCGCACGCGCACATCACGCGGATTTCGTTGTATGCCGGATGAATATTGGCCTTCATGATGGATCAAACCTTTCGCTGGAAAGATATTAGTTTACCGGAAAGCAGCTTCCGCAGACAAGCTCTGTTGCCGCTTAAAGTGAACTCCCGCAGGCCCAGCACCATGCGGCAATGCGTTGGATGCGGCAGGAGCGAAAAAGCTTCAAGCTCCGGGTGGAAGTCAGGGATTGCCCACAGAGGTATTGACCGGCATCTCGGCCATTGGCGCCCATCTTCTCTCCCTGGCCCAGGACAACATGTGTAAACAGCAGGTATAGACGAACAGAGTACCCCACCAGTGAAATTGGCAAATATCCTGCTACACTCATCCACAAAATCATGAGATTGACTTGCGCTGTCCTACTGCTGCTGTTGATTCCGGCCACCTACACGCACGCCGGAGACTACTTTCCAGGCACGGTGCAATACAGCGTTGACCTCTCGCGGCCGTTCACCACTTATGCGATGTCGGAAAAGGACAAGGCATGGAGCCAGTCTCTGGTAAAGAACCTTCAATACCGCGGGAGGGTGATCCACTTTGTAAGGACATCACTGCCGCTGGAAGCCGACAATTCCACGATTCAGGGCGTGGTGTACCAGGCCATGGAGAGGCCCGGCCTCTTTTACGTATTAAGGAGCGACGCCATGCTGGAATTGAATCATGAATGGCCTTATAACCCAGGCGTGGGCGGTTTTTCGCTGCACGCGCCGAAATCCCGAAACTCTCTTGTGGCCCTTCATTGTTGTAATGGCGGGGTCCCGTTCCTCGGCTCCCATGTAATCAAAGGCAAAGTTACATGGAAGGGCGGCAACAATAGCCAGTTGAAGTAAGAAGTCCATCATTCCAAGCAGTCAGCGGTTTTCTCCGCCTGCAGGATGCAAGCGATCGAATCGCGTTTCGCCGCTGGTTCGGATTTCTCGCCGAATCCGGCTTTCTTCCAGAAAAAACAGGACCGTCCGAAGCATGGCCTATGCGGTCTGTTCTTCGCTGCTCGTGTTGGCCAGCCGCTCTTTCAGGGTATCGACTGCTGCCTCGGCCACCTGGCGTCCAATCTTTTCTCCCATGGCGCCGGCTTTTCCCTTGCTAGCCTCCAGCGTCTCCACGGCTTTCTTCCGGGGGGCCTCCGCAACCTGCTCCGCCTTCTCTTTTAACTTCCGGCGGGTTTCCTGGCCCCGCGCCGGCGCGATCAAGAGACCTACTCCGAATCCGATCCCCACCCCCGCTAAGAATTTCAACATGGTCCTCCTTCATGATTCGTCTAAAACAATTCTATTCGCGTGTCTGGATATTTTAAAAGATGCGCTGGACAGCATTCCCGGCGTCAAGGTTTGAAACAATAAACTTATTTACCACAGAGACACAGAGGAAATCATTGCTTTGCTTTTAGCGGCATACTTTTTTCAGAAAAAGGGACCTCGATTCATCCTTGAAACTGGAAACTCGAAACGGGTTCTCGCAATAGGGATTCCTCGTCGTTGCGCGCCTCGGAATGACAATGAGCGTGGAGAGAAAGCCTGAAGCTGCAATTATGGATTACGCCTTTTCGGGGTCCTTCGCTTGCGCTTGGCTCGCCAGCTCGCCTCGCGCGGCGCTCTGGATGACAAAGATAATTGGGGGATTTGAAGAAGAGAATGCGGCGCTTTGGGTGCTCATAGGGATTCCTCGTCGCTGCGCGTCTCGGAATGACAACGGGCGTGGAGAGGAAGCCTGAAGCTGCAATTATGGATTACGCCTTTTCGGGGTCCTTCGCTTGCGCTT
>CAYTQA010000085.1:4777-8791 GCA_964439495.1 uncultured Terriglobales bacterium
CTCGCGCGGCGCTCTGGATGACAAAGATAATTGGGGGATTTGAAGAAGAGAATGCAGCGCTCTGGGTGCTCATAGGGATTCCTCGTCGCTGCGCGTCTCGGAATGACAACGGGCTTGGAGAGAAAGCCTGAAGCTGCAATTATGGATTACGCCTTTTCGGGGTCCTTCGCTTGCGCTTGGCTCGCCAGCTCGCCTCGCGCGGCGCTCTGGATGACAAAGATAATTGGGGGATTTGAAGAAGAGAATGCGGCGCTCTGGGTGCTCATAGGGATTCCTCGTCGCTGCGCGTCTCGGAATGACAATCGTTTCACCACAGAGACGCAGAGTCACAGAGGATTGGGAATTGAATGAAAAGCTATCGGTGATGCGGTCGAGAGGATTGAATCAGGAACGATGCTCAATTCGATGGCGCGCTGCTCGGAATGATCAACGCCTTTGAAACTGGGAGCTCGCTGCTGGAAACTGTCCTCCATTTTCTGTTTTTTCTCTGTGGCTCCGTGTCTCTGTGGTGAATCTGATTCAGCCCGTGCTATCGTAAACTCATTGGCGGTTTCGCCCAGCAGCCAATCCATTGCCTGAGGTCTCTTTTGCCAGCCAGCCCAAAAACCGATTGTCCGTTATGCCAGGGATCGGGGTGGAAGACCCTCTCCACGCTGGAGAACGGCCCTTCGCGGGTGACGCGCTGCGATTGCCGCCTGGGAAACTGGGGCGAACGCCTGCTGGAGCGCGCCCGCATTCCCGCCCGCTACAAACATTGCTCGCTCTCGAACTTCGATACCGATTTCACCGGCGCAAATTCCTCCCTGGCCTCGGCCCGGCTGCAGGCGGGCCGCTTTGTCGAGGAATATCCCCTGGAAAATACCGGATTGCTGCTCATCGGAAGCATTGGAGTGGGGAAGACGCATCTTGCCGTCGGCCTGATCCGCGAGCTCATGCTGCAAAAGAATGTGGATTGCCTGTTTTACGACTATCGCGAGCTGCTGAAGGAGATCCAGAACTCCTACAATTCCAGCGTAAACACCACCGAACTGGAAGTGCTGCGCCCGGTCTTTGATACGGAGGTGCTGGTGCTCGATGAACTGGGCGCGGTAAAGCCCACCGAATGGGTGTGGGACACGGTAAGCCATATCCTCAACACCCGCTATAACGACAAGCGCACCACCATTATCACCACCAACTTCCCCGATCAGCCGGCGGCCGGAGCCTCCGAAATGACGTCGAGAGAGACGCGCGAACGGCGGGCCGTCCGGGAAGAGACGCTGGGAGACCGCATTGGCGAGCGCATGCGCTCCCGGCTGCATGAGATGTGCCGCAAAGTCGAGCTCCAGGGCAGCGATTTCCGCCAGCGGGTGCAAAGCGCGAATTTCCGGTAACGTAATTCATGCAAAGCTGTTCCGGTGCCGCGCCTTCGTAGCTAATCACCGCAGCCGAAGCCGACTCTGCCACACGATAATCGGAATCGGCCCGCCGTCCGCGCAGGACCGATTCAAACTTTCTAAATTCATCTTTAATTTCTATGTAGCAATCCGGGCCTACTCATCCAATACAATTGACTGAATGCGACTTTTCCGATTGCTGGTGCGTTCCGCCCTCTGTTCCACCGCTTTGCTGCTTCTCTCCTGCCACGATCCCGCCCGTCCCTCCCGACCGGGGGCCCCGATTAAGGAAGACCTGCTTTGCGCTTGCAAGCCGAACGACGTCACGCCCGAGGACTGGCGAATCGAGGTCAAGAATGTCTTGCTGCCGAAGGGGGCTGCCACGCAGGAGGTGACCGTGGGGCAAATTCTGCAATGGCCCGAAGGCGATACTCCGGAGGCGCGCGCCCCACGCAGCGGAAAAGAGCTGACGCTCTTCCACATCCGGAAGGCCTATCTGGAATCGACCTTCATGCGCGAAGGAGACTGCGACCTGCACATTGAAATCTCGGAGCAGCCGGACAGGAGGGCCCCGCGAATGATCGTCGAGACTCCCGGACGGAGCGACTACTGCGCGGCCCGGCAGCAATTCTACTCAGAGCTAATGCAGGCCGGATTCAAACTTACGAACGCAAACCAGCGACCCGCCCATCCCATTCCAGTGGAGGTAACCGGGCTGGCTTTTCGCGACGAATCCCACCCGTTGTGGGAGCCGCGCGGCAGCTCCAGGGTGCGGACGCTGTGGGAGCTGCATCCGGCGATCGTTCGAGTGTTGAAGCCTACTCAACCATAGAGGCAAGCGACGGGACTCCGCTGGCGGGGTCTTGCCCGTCTGGATTCCGCTCCGGATAAAAGCTTCCTTCTCCTGCCCGAAGTCGCACTAGACTAGCAATGTGCTCGCGCATTCGCTCCCATTCGCAGCCGACCGGTCCACAGAGATACTGGCGGAGCTGCCCGCCAGGCCCGCCGTCTTTGCGCTTCGGGGAGATGACGCGCGGGCAGAGCCCTACATCAGCAAAACCGCCGATCTGAGGAAGCGCATGCTCCGCCTGCTGTCGCCACAACAGGCAGAGAGCAGGAGGCTGAATCTTCGGGAGCGGGTTGCAAAAATTGAATACACCATTACCGGCTCCGACTTTGAATCGCGCCTGCTGCTTTATCGCCTGCTGCGCGATACCTTTCCCGAGAGCTATGGCCGGCGGACCAAGCTGGCAACGCCAGCACTCATAAAGATCAATTGGGAGAATGCCTACCCACGCGCATATGTGACCCGCCGCATGGGGAAGATTGGCGGCAAGTCCGTCTATTATGGTCCGTTCCTCTCCAAGGCCGCCGCCGACAAGTTCCTGAATGACGTTCTCGATCTCTTCAAAAGCCGGCGGTGCACCGACGATCTCCATCCCGATCCGAAATTTCCCGGCTGCATTTATTCCGAGATGAAGATGTGCCTGGCGCCCTGCTTTCAGGGTTGCAGCGATGAAGAATACTTTGCCGAAACGCGAAAGGTGCAGGATTACCTCGATAGCCGCGGGCTCTCGCTGGTAAACCAACTGGCGCGGGAGCGCGATGAGGCCTCGGCCAATCTGGATTTCGAGCGGGCAGCGGCGCTGCATGCCCGCATTGACAAGGTGAAGGTCCCTGTGAGCGGCCTACCCGAGATTGTGCGCCGCCTGGATGACCTCCATGCGCTCATCATCCAACCCTCGGCCACTCCGGAGACGGTGGCGCTTTTCGAGGTACGCGGAGGGGCGATCGAGGGGCCAATATTATTTTCCGTGCAGCAGATGCTCCACCCCAACGCGGGGGCGGGCTCAACTTCTCTGTATGCCTATCCGCATCTTCCCCAACCTATTGCGGAGGAGCGCGATGCGCAATCAGGTACGCGGAAGACCCAAACTTTTGACGCGCGCGTGGTGGAGGCCATCGCCTCAATTCCAAAGAGAGAGAAGCTCTCAAACCTGGAGCGGTGTGAGGAGCTGGCGCTGCTCAAGCAGTGGTATTACCGCAGCAGCCGCGTGGGGGAAATATTCTTCGCCGATGAGGGCGGCGAGCTTCCAGTGCGCAGAATCGTGCGCGGCATCTCCCGCGTTTATCAGGGCGAGAAGCAGAGCAGCACGCCTGCTGCGAACGGAGACCCGAGCCCGCTGCCCACCTTGTGATGGACGGCTGTCCAGTAGAGATTATCCGCCGATATGGACCATGCTGCGCGAAGGCTGCATGAATCCAGGCTCGCCGATGTGATGGCGCAATTCCTTCTGGCCGATGACCTGATGAAGAAAGGCTATCATCTCTTCGTCGCTGCCGCCGCGCCGCATGATGGAGTGCAGGTCATGATCGAAGAGGGAGAACAGGCAGGTGCGGATTTTGCCGTCGGAGGTAATGCGCACCCGGGAGCAGTGGCCGCAGAATGGGTGCGAGACGGGAGCGATGATGCCGATTTCGCCGATGCCGTCGTCAAAGGTATAGCGCCGCGCGGTTTCGCTGGCGGCATTTGGGGGCAAGGGACGAAGGGGCCTGAAACTGGAGAGCCGGCTGATGATCTCGTCCATGGTGACGACGATCTCAGGGCTCCATACGCGGCCTTCCTCCAGCGGCATAA
>CAYTQA010000085.1:8801-10547 GCA_964439495.1 uncultured Terriglobales bacterium
TTCGATGAAGCGCACCACCACGCCTTCCGCGCGCGAGAATTTCCCGAATTCGACAATCTGGTCCTCATTGAAGCCGCGCAGCAAAACGCAGTTGACCTTGACCGGGTCCAGTCCGGCGCGACGAGCGGCGCGAATCCCCGCCAGAACGTTTTCCGCGCCATTCTGCACGCGGGTAATGCGAGCGAACTTCTCGGGATCGACCGCATCCATGCTTACGGTGATGCGGCCCAGCCCGGCACGGGCCAGGGGCTCGGCCATCTCCGCCAGCAGATGTCCATTGGTGGTGATGGCAATATCCAGTTTGCCGCCGTCCAGGGTGCGAAGCTGGGAGAGCTCGCGAACAAAATCCACAACGCCCCGGCGCAGCAGGGGCTCGCCGCCGGTAATGCGCACCTTTTCAATCCCCTGCCCTACACAGACGCGGACCATGCGCAGGTAGTCGGCAAAACTCAGCTCCGCGTATTGCGCGCCCTCGTTTCCGGTGCGGCAGTAGACGCAGCGATAGTTGCAGCGGTCGGTAATGGAGATCCGCAGATCGGTGATCGAGCGTCCGTGTTTGTCGCGCAAGCGCATATCGGAAGATCCCGGCAATTGCGATGGGGCGATCTCTTGAGAATCGCGCATCGCGCAATCAGCGGCATTCACTATGAAGGAGGACCCTTCCGGAAAGGGGCATCGGGGAGGATGACGCTTGTCGGGATGGGTTTCCTTTCCAAATGGGAGGCACTGGCGTTTCCACCACTACCCTCGGCTGGAGCGCTTAAGCGGTCCAGCGCCGCCGTTCCATCCAGGCGTCTTCATGGAAGCGCCCCAGGCCGGAACGGTCGGAAACCAATGTTTCTATTATAGGATTAGAGGTCAAATTCGTCTCCCGGGGTGCAAATTAGTGGAATCTTGCTCAAAGATTGCGTCTATACACGTTACTTTGAAGAATCATCTTTACATTTGCTTTGGCTTAGGGGTACAACGGCTGGCAGCTTAATCCCTATCTAAAATGAGGTAAGATTGGCTGAGAACAAGCGCGACGTTCTGGAAATGCTTAGCGAGTTTTTGCGGGAATCAGCAGTTCTTGTTCTCGTTTTCGTTCCGCTCGAATTTTATAAGAGTGGCAAAATAACGGTAGAGTGGTTAATTGTAATTATCTTATTCAGCATCCTTGTACTCGCTGGAGGGATAGTATTGGAGCGCATCCGATGACAATATTTGCAGCGCTGGCAGCTCTCGGGGTTTATCTGGGTGGTGTGTTCCTGTTTGGCCTGGGATGGAAATTCGCTCAATCCAAGAGACTCCCCCCGGCAGGAGAACCTGTTCCGTAATGCGGAGCAGCATCCAGAACGGCGGGAATTGACCGCAATACATCGTTAGTGGTGTATCAAAGCAGCGTAAATAACCAGCAATCGTCTACATTCCATTGTCCCGATGCAATCGTTGATCCCTGCATCGAAATTCGCTACATCCCATCATAATTCGGGCCGCCGCCGCCCTCGGGAGGCACCCAGGTGATGATCTGGTAGGGGTCCATGATGTCGCAGGTCTTGCAGTGGACGCAGTTGGCAAAGTTCACCGTGATTTGTTTTGCGCCGGGGACGTCTGAGGCCTCCACCATCTCATAGACCTTTGCCGGACAAAAATGCTGGCAGGGGTTGCCATACTCCACCGTGCAGCGCGTGTTGCAGATATCGGTATCGTGGATCACCAGATGGACCGGCTGATCGTCGTCGTGCTTGGTGCCGGAGTGGTAGACAT
>CAYTQA010000086.1:0-10396 GCA_964439495.1 uncultured Terriglobales bacterium
AAGATCGGTTGGGCTGGCGATGCTGCTGAACGTTCCCTGGGTATAGAAAAGATTGTCAAGAAAAGAGCGCTTCAGGTTCCAGACGTTAAGTCCGGAACGATCATCTTCGGGGGTCACAGGCATTTCTTCTGGGGGTCCTTCTCCCCGGACCACTGGCTGTCCGGAGCGGCAACTGTAAACATTTAATCATAACTTTTTTGCCTGCCCGGCATTGTCGCCAGTGGATTTATGAATAGGCGGGAAAGAAATTCCAGTGAGGTCGCCAGGGCCGAAGCCCGATTCAAAATAGATACATACGGCATGAGTAAAACTCATGCCCTGTTACGTTTTTCCCCGGGCCAGGAGTTGTTAATTCCCCCGCACAAAAAAATGGGAAGACCGAGTGACATTCTCAGTCTTCCCGAGGGATTCATCAGGGGCTAAATGTGATGAGTACGTTTTACTGGGAACCGCCCCGGGGAACAATAATGTAAAACTACTAGTACGAGGAAAGCGCTGTAATCCCTTTGCCCTCAATGCATTCATAGGCATGGCCCGCGGCTAGCCCTTTATATTCCTCGCTTCTGCCGCTGGGCCACTGGATCACCAGAAGATCGATTCTGTCGCGGCCTCCGAGCCCGAAGGTGACGGGCAGCTCCGACTGCGAAAGATAACTCGATCCGCTCTTCACCATGCGCAACTGGCTCAGCCCGCCATACTGGATGCGCACCGTGGCCCCGATGGCGTCGCGGTTTGACTTGGTTCCGACCAGGCGAAAGCGAATGCTCCTGTTTCCGGCAAGCTGATCGTTGCGAAAGAGATAAGCCGGGCCCTTATTGGTGGTCAGCAGTATGTCCAGATCGCCATCGCGATCGAAGTCCCCATAAGCAAGGCCCCGGCCCACTTTTGGCTGCCTGAACTCTTTTCCAGCCTCCAGGGCGACGTCCCGGAACCTGCCTTTGCCATCGTTCAGGAACAGATGCGGAGGTTGCGCATAGCCGACTCCATAGCGGATATTGCGCACGGTTTCATCAATGTGCCCGTTGAGCGCAATCAGATCGAGCGCGCCGTCCAGGTTGGCATCCATGAAGAGACACCCGAAGCCCAGGGTGTTCCGGGACGCGGCGCCCACACCCGCTGGGATGGCGACGTCTTCATAGGTCCCATGGCCAGCGGAGCGGTACAGCCCAATCATCTCGTTGGAAAAATTCGTGATGGCGATGCCGGGAGCGCCGGAATTTTCAAAGTCGGCCACATCCACACCCATGCCGGCGCGGGCCTTTCCCTCGGTGCTGAAGGCCACTCCCGCTTCGATGGCAACCTCCTTGAATGTCCCATTGCGCATGTTCTGATAGAGCTTATTGGGCTGGGTATCATTGGCGACCAGCAAGTCGGGCCAGCCGTCCTGATCATAATCCAGCATGGCCACGCCCAGCGATTTAGAGCTACTGTCGAAGATCCCGCTGGTGGCGGTCACGTCCTCAAAGGTGCCGTCCCCGCGGTTGTGAAACAGCCAGCAGGTCTCTCCGCGATAGGCCTCCGGCGTGCAATAGGATTTGCGCTTGCCGTCCAGGCTGCAAAAAACATCGTGCTCCGGAGACCACTTCACGTAATTGCAGACAAACAGGTCGAGCAGGCCATCGCGATCGTAATCGAACCACAACGCGGAGGTACTGAAACCGCTCCTGCCTCCCAGGCCGCTGGCGCGAGTGACGTCCACAAACCTGCCCTTGCCGGTGTTGCGAAAGAGACGGTTCTGCCCCACGCAGGTGACCAGGATGTCAGGATAGCCGTCATTGTTGTAGTCCCCCACGGCCACTCCCATGCCATACATCTCGACGTCCAGTCCGGCGCTGCGCGTCACATCGGAGAATGTTCCATTGCGATTGTTGCGATAGAGCCGCAAGGTGGTGCGCTGGCGCTTATGCCCAGGCCAATCCATGCCATTGACCAGGAGCACGTCCTGCCAGCCGTCGCCATCGTAATCCAGGAAGGCGCACCCGGAGCCCAGCGTCTCCGGCAGAAATTTGCCGCCGAAAGCGCCGCTGTTGTGATGGAACTGAATGCCTGCCGCGGCGGTCACGTCCACAAGCTGAAATCCCGGAGCGGAAGATGCCGCCGGGCGGCCCAGCGCCGGAGCAGCAACCATGGTAGTGAACAGGCCAGCAACAAATTCCCTGCGGTTCACGGGAGGTTCACCAGCCCATTGCGGATGGCGTAGACCACAAGCTCGGCGGTGTTATGGATACCGAGCGCCTCCATGATGTTGGCGCGATGGACGGAGACGGTGTTGACGCTGAGTTCGAGCTGCGCCGCAATCTCCTTATTGGATTTCCCCCCCACGATCAGTTGCAGGACCTCGAGTTCACGGGCGGTAAGCCCGCTCTCCCGCTCGCCTTTCAGGTGCGTGGACCGGGAGAGCTGGGAATCGAGCACGGTCTCGCCCGCCGCCACTCGCCGGATGGCCGTCACCAGGTCGAGGTCCACGGCATTCTTCAGGATATAGCCCCGCGCTCCGGCGTCAAAGGCATGACGGATCCAGGTATCTTCGGAATGCATGCTCAACATCAGCACTAAAACATCGGGAGAGGTCTCGCGGATCTGGCGGGTGGCGTCCAATCCATTCATGCCGGGCAGGGCGCAATCCATTATCGTAACGTCGGGGCGCAGCTCGCGCGCCAGGCGCACCGCCTCCGTGCCGTCGCCCGCCTCACCTACTACAGTGATGTCCGGCTCGTCCTCCAGCATTCGCCGGAAGCCGCGACGCACTAAAGCGTGATCGTCCACCAGCAGCACGGAAATTTTATTCTGCATGAGACGCTGCTTTCTCTTTCGGGACGCGTAAACGCACGAGCGTGCCGCCGGACGCGGGTTGTAGAAATTCAATCTTCCCGCCCAGCAGCTCCGCGCGCTCCCGCATGGCCACCATGCCAATGCCGCGCTGCGCCGGGCCTGCTATGAAACCGGGGCCATGGTCCTCCACTTCCAGCACCAGGGCATCGTCCGTGAAATGCAGCCGCACCCAGGCCCTTTCACTGCCGGCATGGCGCACCACGTTGTTCAGGGCCTCCTGCAGCACGCGATAGATATGAATGCCGATGCCGCTTTCAATGGGAAATGGCGTCCCGGATTTTTCATAGGATATGACAATCCCGGTCTGCTTTTCCATTGTGGGCAGGTACCAGTCCAGGGCGCTCTCCAGCCCGGCCTCTTCCAGCGTGACCGGATGCAACGCCTGGGAGAGGCTGCGAACGTTGTTGAGCGTATTCTGCGCGATGTCCGAAACCTCGCGCAGATCGGCCCGGAGCTGCGATCCCTCCGGAACATGGTTGCACGAGCGCGCCAGCATGGAGCCGATCGCGGTAAGAATTTGCCCAAACTCATCGTGCAGCTCGCGCGAGATGTAGCGGAGCGTCGATTCCTGCGTGGATATCAGCTTCTGCGCCAGTTCGCTGCGCTGCTCGGAGAGCGCGGAGAGGCGGGCAAACAAAATGCGATTGGAATGGATGAGATAGAGGCTGGTAAGCAGGATGGCCAATAAAATGCCGCCGAGAAACAGATAGACCTGGCGCTGCACCCGGGTATAAATCTCATTCACGCGACGCGATGCCTGCTCTTCGCTCTCGTTGTTTTCGATCAGCAATCTGGCGACCGCGGTATTCAGGGCCGCCTGCCGCGCCTGCAGCGAAAGCCGGATCTGCGCGCGGGCCTCTTTCTCCCGGCCATTGCGGGCGAGCGCGAAGGTGCGGTCCACCGCGTCCCAGAACTGCTTCAGCGAATTGCCCAGAAATTCCCGCTGGTCGGTGGTGGGCTGGCTCACGGCCACACCTTCTTCCCGGCGCAACGCATCGTCCAGGTCGGCGCGCACGCGGGTAAATTGCGCCGACCAGGCGGTAAGCGGATACGGCTCGTCGTTGTCCAGCATGTCGCGCATGGCCAGCGCGAGAGAGTTCAGGTCGTTCTGGATGCGGATCAATTGCAGCGAATCTTTCCGGCTGCGGTCCGCCGAATCGCGCTGCAACTGTCTCAGCCCGGAGATCTGCAGCGTGATATACCACGAGTAGGCCACGACCGCGATCACCGTTACGATCAGACCTAATAGCAGACCTGTTGTCGGGGATTGGCGTGACACTCCCCGAGAATACAACGTATCCAAAGAGGGTGTCACAAGAATCGGTCATTTCGCGCGTCGGCAATGGTGCATCGACGCGACGCTTCCTACGAAAGCTAATCCGACCACGGCGCCGGTTTGCGGTCCCACCGGTGCTGTTTCAGGGTCTTGAGCAGCGCAGGGCTGAGGGACCCTTCATCGCTCAACTTCAGATTCTGCCGGACGTGCTCCAGCTTCCGCATCCCCACAATCACCGTGCTCACGACTGGGTGGGAGAGAATAAAGCGGATCGCCATCTCCGGCAGCGCCATGGAATCCGGCAGAATTTTCTTCAGCGGCTCGACATGCTTCAACGTCGCGCTCAGGTTCTCCGCATTGAAATAGCGGGAGCGCCAGTCGCTGGGCGGAAATTTTGTCTCGGCCGTGAGCTTTCCACCCAGGCTGCCCTCATCGAGCGGGACGCGCGCGATCACCCCAATATCTAGTTTTTTGCAGAGAGGTAAGAGCTTGTCCTCGGGCGATTGATCGAAGATGTTGTAGATGACCTGCACAGCGTCCACCAGCCCGGTGTGCAGCGCGCGCAGGCCGTTCTCCGGCTCCCAGCGATTCAGGCTGAGCCCAAAGGCGCGGATGGTTCCGTCCCGCTTGAGCTTGGCGACCGTCTCCTGAAATTCCTTCTCCTCGGTCCAGCTATCGTCCCATACGTGAAACTGGAGCAGGTCAATTGACTCCGTCTGCAGGTTGCGGCGGATCAGCTCTGCATATTGAAAGACATGCTCGGCGGGAAAGACGTCAGTGTAGCGGTCTTTCGGGGACGCCGGCCACTTCTGGTTTTTGGGAGGAACCTTCGAAGCCGCATAAATGCGCTTGTCCGGATTATTGCGCAGCAGCTCGCCCAGCAGGGTATCGCTCTTCCCTTCTCCATAGGCCCAGGCGCTATCGAAAAAATTGCAGCCCTGGTCCACCGCCAATTGCAGCGCGGCGCGCGATTGCCGATCGTCGGAGTCGCTCCAGCCACTCATCCCCCACAATCCGTGGGCGATTTCACTCACCTCAAAACCGGTACGGCCCAGCTTCCTGAATTTCATCCAGATTCCTTCCTGCCCTCCATTTTACGCACAGCCATGCCTCTTCAAGACATGGCCCCTTGATCCAATTCAATTGTGCTTGGGATGAGGGAACAGCTATTGCTTGTTGAGTTCCTCGACGAGCGCCTCGCGCAACTGCTCCTGGTGCTCTTCCGTGAGCTTGGCCCCCGCTGAAGTTACATAGAATACATCGATCGCCATCTGGCCTTCGGTGTCAATCAACGCCACTTCCAGGTTGCACTTGCAGCGCGAGAGCGTGGAGGTAACGTGGTACAGCAGGCCTGGACGGTCCTGCGCGACCAACTCCAGCAGGGTGCTGTGCGTGGAACAACTGTTATCGAAGGTCAGGCGCGTATCCACTTTTACCTTTGCCGGAGCGGGCTTCTTTATGCCCGCGCGGCCGCGCATCAGCCGCTCCAGGGACTCTTCGCCGCACAGCACGCGCGTGACGCTTTTCTTGAAGCGCTCCCGCTCCGTGGGATTCAGCTCCAGGGTGCGAAAGGTGTCCTTGAAAGAAAACTTATCGACGATGGTCCCGCCCTGATTGGAAAAAGCGCTGGCCCGCACGATGTCCATGCCCCAGGCGGCAAGCGCCCCTGTAATCGAAGCGAAGAAGAACGGGCGGTCGCTGGTCACGATGGTGAGCTCGTAAAGATCGCGGCTTGGCTTCAGCACAAGCTGCACCGGCTGCTCCCGCAGGCGCAAGGCCATTTTGAAATGCGCGATGATCTGTTCCGAGGTATAGCTTCGCAAATATCTTTGCGGGAAGCCCTCCAGAAAGCGGTTAAGCTCCGGTGTTTGCGCGCCAGCCAGGGCGCTCAGGCCCGCGATATTGTTGGTCTGCGAGGCATGGAAGCGGTCCTCATCGACGCTGCGGTTCATGTAATTCGAGGTGGTGATGTAGAGCTGCCAGAGGTTCTCCGCCTTCCACGGCGTCATGGCCTCCGGATTGACGGCGCTGATGTCGGCAAAGGTGAGCAGGCATAGCATCTTAAGCTGCTCGGGGGTGCCCATCTTATCGGCAAAGGCGCGCACCGTGCCCACATCGAAGATATCGCGTCGAAGGGCCGCGGACATCTCCAGGTGGCCGCCGATGAGGAACCTTATCTCCTCGCGGTCCGGCTCCGGCAGTCCCAGACGCTCCAGCGCCACATCGCATATCTGCAGGCTTCCCTGCACGTGATTGTGGGTGGGCAGTCCCTTGCCTGCGTCGTGCAGAAGCAATGCCAAATACAGCAGATCGGGTCTTTCCAGCTCCGACAGGATCTCGGCAAAGCGGGCCTGCCATTCGGATTTGCCCTGGGGAAGGCGCTGCAATGTTTCAATGGCCAGCAGAGAGTGCTCATCCACGGTGTAGCGATGATAAAAATCGCGGATGACCAGCGACTCGATCAGCTTGTATTCCGGCAGTATGAGCTTGAGCAGGCCCACTCCATGCATCGAGTGCAGCGCGGTGGCGGCATGGCGGCCGCTTAAAATCCGTTGCAGATGGGGCCACAGCTCCGGGCCCTCCACATCGCCGGTGGATGCGCCCGAAGCCAACCCGGAAATTGCCGCTTCCAGACGGCGCTCCGCCAGCGGGGACAACCTGGCGCCCTGCTCCGCCATAAGTTCAAAGATTTGAAAGATCAGCTCGAGAGCTGGAGCTGTCTGCGATTCATGCAGATAAATCCGCCCGTCCACGACGAAGAAATCGTCCTTCGTGATGCGGGACTGCCAAAGCTGAAAGCGATGGCGCAGGGATGGACGCGCAACCGGATTCTCATCCTGAAGCTGTTTGGTCAAATTATGGATGGAGCGCGCATGACGAAAGTAGATTCGCATCCAGTCCGCGGCTGAAAGCGCCTCGCTTGCGCCATTCACGCCGATTCGCCGGGCCGCCGCAGCGTCCTGGGCCTCCCAGGTCAACGCATTGTCGTCCCGCCCATGGCGGAAGTGCAGAAAAGAGCGCACTGAGTAGAGAAATTGGACCGCCGTCCGCAGGTCGTTTTCCAGCGCATGAGGAAACAGCGAGTTCGGCTCCGGCCATTCACGCTGCTTCTCCAGAAAGGCAATCAGGCTTAGCCAGCAGGCGGTATTGTAGTCCCGCAGTCCTCCGGGACATTCCTTGATATTGGGTTCAAGATGAAAGATCGTGTTTCCGTATTTAGCTTGCCGGGTGCTGGCCAGATTGGAGAGCAGTTGCGTGAGAGGCTGCCATTCCCGGGCAACCAGCTCCGGGATGGTATGGTCGTGCAGGCGCGTAAATAATTTGCGGTCGCCCGCCAGGAACCGGCAATCGAACAGCGAAATCGTGAACTCCACATTGCTGCGGTCCAGGATTGCGCATTCAGCCTGGATGCGGATCGAGGGACTTACCCGCACCCGCAGGTCCCATAAATCCTGGTTCACGCTGCCTACACCGTCCTTGAATTCCAGCTCGGAGGTCCTGGAATCGAAGAGGAACAGGAGATCGATATCGGAGTGCGGCAACAGCGCGCCCCGACCGTACCCGCCCAGCGCGACAATGCTCAGGCCATTTAAATTCTGCAGTTCCGGGGTGAAGTGCCTGCGGCAAAGCTCCACGATGATGTTGTCCAGCAGGGCCGCGCGGCGCTTTGCGGCGGCAAGGCCATCGCCGTTCGCCTCGAATTCCTGCCGGATTTCGGCGGATTCATTTACATACTGCTCGCGCAGGTCGGTTGCGAATAGCTGTACTGACATGTGCCGGTCTCTTATCTGCGAAAAATTTGGAATTGCTCTACCCATGGCGGCCGGCTACAACACCCCGACTCCCCTCTCGTCATTGCGAATCCGAATTGCCTCGTCAATGCGAGACAAAAAAATCTTTCCATCTCCAATTTTTCCCGTCCGGGCCGCGGCGATAATGGTCGCCACAGTCTTCTCCACCATCTCATCGGCGAGAAAAATTTCCAGCTTTATCTTGGGCAAAAGGTCCACCGTATATTCGCGTCCGCGATAAAACTCGGTGTGTCCCTTCTGCCGTCCATGGCCGCGCACTTCGATTACGGTCATCCCCTCGATGCCAATTTCAAGGAGCGCGCCTTTTACTGATTCAAGCTTCGAAGTCTGAATGACTGCTTCGACCTTTGTCATATCGGTATGTCCCTCGTCATTTCGGCGGCCCGGCCCCGGGAACATATTCCGTTCCGTGACTCCGGGCAAGCGCCCACGCTGTCCGCTACGCCAACAGCTCTCCCATCATAAACATGGTCGGGGGCGAGTCCATACCTTTTATGCCAGCCAAACCCCGCGGCCGCGGGTCGCAGGCCATACTCTTAAGGATAATAAGAGTTGTCGCAATAGCAACCCGCAAAGAACTGATGGCTCCGATAAAAGGATTTAATACATCGCCCAGTTTTTTAGGCCTGGTCCGCAGGAACCCCAAATGGGAAGCTTCGGGAGGTTCAAGCCACATTGCCCGCCAAATCCCGGTTTTGTTATGGTGTATGGGCTTGCCGCCCGCGACGATTTAAATCTCTTACGGCAAGGGAAATGGAATTCTCCGGAATGGCCCCACGAAAACTTCTTGCTGCCGCGCTGCTGATCGCAGCCTGCGCCGGCCTCAATGCGCAAAACAGCTCTCCGGCCCAACGGCCGCAAATCACCGGCATCTCTCACCTCGCGGTCTATGCCGCGGGCGCCGCGCAATCGCAGAATTTCTATGTGGAGACGGTGGGACTCACCAAAGCCGCCGATCCTGAGAACAAGGCTGGAAGTTGCTACTACGTAAACGGTCGCCAGTATGTTGAGGTCCTGCCCCTGCCGGACCAAAGCTCGCCCAACCGCCTGGACCATATCGCCTTTCAGACCACCGATGCCGAGGCCCTGCGGCGCTATCTCGGCGCGCATGGAGTCACAGTGCCGGAGCGCGTCGAATCCGCTCCGGATGGCAGCCAGAGGTTCAAGGTGCTGGACCCGCTGGGCAATCGCATCGAATTTGTGGAGGGCGGCGCCGGGCCCCAGATGGCAAACGCTCCAGGCAAAGTCCCCTTGGGGAAGAAGATCATACATGTTGGCACGGTGGTCCGGGACCCCGCTGCTGCCGATCATTTCTACCGCGAGCTGCTGGGCTTTCGTCCTTATTGGAAAGGCGGGATGCAGGAGGGCAAAACCGATTTTATCTCCCTGCAGGTACCCAATGGGACTGACTGGCTGGAGTACATGTTGACGATCGGCCCTTCGAGCAGCGGGGTTTCGGCCTCTCCCACGCAACACGAGTTGGGCGTGAAAAACCATCTTTCGATTGGCGTACCCAACGTGGCCGCTGTCGTGCCGGTGCTGGAGCAGCGTGGATGGAAGCCTTCCGCCCCGGGCGATGGCCCCAAGATCGGACGCGATGGCAAATGGCAGTTGAACATCTACGATCCCGATGGCACCCGGGTGGAGCTGATGAGCTTCCGTCCCGCAAAAGAACCGTGCTGCTCTCCATTTACCGGTCCTCACCCTTCGGAAGAATGAGATGCCAGCTCTCAATGCATTACAAACCTTCAGGAGATTCGGAATGCGGCTACGGCGAAATATCTCGCTGGTCCTTGCAGTCTTTTTCTTATTTACGATTCTTTCCCAGGCGCAGGAAGCGCCCGATTATAAGAACCCACGGCTGCCGGTGGAGCAGCGAGTCGCCGATCTTCTCCATCGTATGACGCTGGAAGAGAAGCTCGCCCAGCTTGAGAGCCTATGGGAGAACCGCATGTTCTTCCCCAAGCCGGAGCAGCTTTTCGTCGACCCGCAGGGACACTTCCTGCCCGAGCACGCCGCTCTCCTGATGAAGGACGGAATGGGGGAGATCTCCCGGCCCAGTGAAAACCGCGGCCCCGGCGATATGGCGGAATTCACCAGCGCCATCCAGAGGTGGATGGTGGAACACACCCGGCTTGGCATTCCCGTGCTCTTCCATGAAGAGTGCCTGCACGGACACATGGCGCCCAAAGGGACCTCGTATCCGCAGGCGATTGCCCTGGCCTCAACCTGGGACCCTGCATTGGTGAATTCGGTCTTCACCGCCACCGCGCAGGAGGTTCGGGCGCGTGGCGCTCATCGCTGCCTGGCGCCGGTGCTCGACCTGGCGCGCGATCCGCGCTGGGGACGCACGGAAGAGACCTATGGCGAAGATCCGTATCTGGTCTCGCACATCGGGGTGGCGGCCATTACCGGGCTTCAGGGGACGGGCCCAGCGCTGGACGGTTCGCATGTCTTCGCCACGGCAAAACATTTC
>CAYTQA010000087.1:0-10389 GCA_964439495.1 uncultured Terriglobales bacterium
CCCAGCGCGCATTCTCCCAAAAATGTGTTATCACGTATGCCAAACGTGCAAGTTTACCATCAGCGGGGCCGCTGCTCCCATCCGGCTGCTTCATGGACCAGTATATGAGCAGGGGACGTCCGATGATATTCTCGCGGGGAACGAATCCCCAGTAGCGGCTGTCCAGGCTGCGGTCGCGGTTGTCTCCCAGGACAAAATACTGGTTAGGAGCGACCACCAACTCTCCCTGTTGCACCAGATGGTGCATCTGCACCCACCAGGTGGAGTTTACGTCCGTGCTGATGTAGTTGCCTTTGGGAAAATCGTCGCGATAGGAATCATATTGTTCCGACTTGTGCTCGGCATAAGCCGAATCTTGCGCCAGCTTCCCATTCACATACACCTGGCCATGGGAAAGATGGACGCGATCTCCCGGAATCGCCACCACCCGCTTTACAAAATGCTGCGTGGGATTCACCGGATAGCGAAACACGATGATGTCCCCGCGGCGCACCGGCTCATAGGGAAGAAGATGATGCCAGATTCCCGGCGAGGCGAAATGGACCTTGTCCACCAGAAGATAATCGCCAATCAGCAGCGTGTCTTCCATCGATTCAGAGGGGATCTGGAACGCCTGGGTGAGAAACGTGATTACAAAAATCGCAATCACTACAGTGGCGCTGATCCACTGGATCGTGCTCATCCAATTCTCGCTCTCGCCATAGGAATGGCGGCTGGAGGCAACCTTGGCCGCTCGGAAGCTGCGGAAGGTCCCGGACCGGGTTGTGCCTCGGAAGACGGGGCCGATCCTGTTTCCGCCCCTGTCGTGGCTGGGCCGGAAATTTCGCGGATGCTTTCACCCGAATTGAATACTGGATCGTCCATTCACAGGCTGGCGCTTTGCGGCAGTTTCGCCTCCATGTCCTTCTGCAGATATTCGAGCGCCAATTGCGCGGCCCGCTGCTCCGCTTTTTTCTTGGTCGTCCCCTCCGCCTGGGTCACATAGACCGGCGTGGCGTTGCCCTGGGAATAGATACGCACCTCCAGAGTGAACAGTTTCCTGTGTTCGGGGCCCGCTTCGTTGACCAGGACGTATGCCGGCTGCCCCAGGCCGCGCGATTGCAGCAGCTCCTGCAGCGCGGATTTGTAATCGGTGACCGCCAGGCCGCGCTCCAGGTCGCTCTCCAGCAGTTCCAGCTCCGGCTCCAGAATCTTCTCCACGATGAACCTGCGCGCCGGCTCCATGCCTCCATCGAGAAAGATGGCGGCGATCGTGGCCTCCAGCGCGTCTACCATCAGCGCCGGCTTGGCGCGTCCGCCGCTGCGCTCTTCACCGCGCCCCAGCAGCAGGTACTTCCCTATTTGCAATTGACGCGCCACTTTGATCAGATGCCGGGCGCTTACCAGATGGGCGCGCAACTTGGAGAGCTGTCCTTCCTGAAATTCAGGAAAACGGTCTACCAGCAAACGGCTGGTCACAAAGGCGAGCACCGCATCGCCCAGAAACTCGAGCTGTTCGTTATCGTGAAATTGCTGCTTTCCCGGCGCACCCTGCTCCCCCGCGGCCGCCTTCGCTTCCAGTTCGTGGGCCAGGGAGCTATGCGTCAAGGCCAGCCGCAGTATGGAACGGTCTTGAAAGCTGTATCCCAAGGCCCGCTCCAGCAACTCCAGTTCCTGGGCCTTTGTCTCTCGCTGCACCAATCAATCTCCTGGACCGCTGATTACATTTAATTTAGACGGAGCAGGCGCGCCAATGGACGTATCAAAATTACGCGCCGTGAAACGACTACCGCGGGTTGTTGTTGGGTATCCCATTGCTGTTGGTGGCATCGGTTTTTGAAGGTTTGCCGGCGGCATTCGCGCCCGGAGTACCGGTATTGGGGGTCGCCGCAGCCAGCTTGGTTAAACGATCGACCTCCTGCTGGGCCAGCCCCTGAAGCGGAGAATTTGCCGGCGCACTCTGCACCGCGCTGCGCGCCGAAGCCAATGCCTCCGGATATTTCCTCTGATGATCCTGCGCCAGAGCAAGCCGCATATATGTAAGAGGATCGACTTGCCCACCTCCTAACTGGATGCTCTGCTTGAAGTGCTGCTCCGCCGCCATATCGTCTTTCTGGTTCAGCTCCACCATTCCCAGCGCCGAATAGGCCATTGAGAGCAATACATGCTTCACTCCCTGGTACTGCGCCTCAGTGATCGTAGGCGGCACCATCAGCCCGGTATCGATGGTGTCGATGGCTTTCTGGGCATTCTTGCTGGCCTCGGCGTAACGCTGATCGCGGTCCAAATCGGTATCGCGTGTGCGCTCGGTAAGAGCTGTGGCGCTGATCACCAGCGCCATAGTGTCATCGGGCCAGTACTGGAGGACCCGGCGCGCCATCTCCAGGGTCTTGTCGGGATCGTCAATCTGCTGGTAACGGCGCATCAGGTTGGAATAAAGCAATGGCCGTAAATCGCTCTCCGGATATTTGGCGGCAAATTCATCGGCCGCCTTCTCCGCCCCCGCCATATCGGAGACCGTTCCCGCCGCCTTGTAGGCATCGAACTCCTCCTGGTTTTTGGCCGCGGGAGGGAAACGGTGCGCGGGTTTCTGCGGGACCGCCGCTGCTGGTGGCGGCTGGGTGGCGCCCTGCGCAGGAGTGGTTGTCCCTGCGGCGGGAGGATTGGGGTTTGAGCTCTGCTGCGCGCCGGTCTGCGAAGTCGGGGGTTTGCTCTTTTCTGAACTACCGGGGGTGGCGCTTTGCGCCATACAGGCGCTCGACAGCGCCAGCATTGCAAGAAAGACGAGAATACGGTTCATCGTGGCTCCTGTCCAGGAACTGAGGATCGATAAGTTCATTTTGACGTAACTTAATGTACGGGTTGCGGCTCTTCGCGCTTTACTTTCGGCTCATAAGCCTTAGCCAGTCCTTTTTGAGCTGCGGTCCTGGTGTCCTGCGAGGTGTCCCCGGCATTGAGGGCGGCGTTGTAATGCATGAGCGCGGCCTCGCGGTTCTCCTGCAAGTCGTAAATCCGCCCCAGATAGATATGGGACCAGGCCAGGATCCGGGGATCATGCCCCTCCTGCAATGACTTCTCAAAATAAGTCCGTGCGCCATTCATGTCACCGCTTAAGGAAGCGGCGCGGGCCAGGATGAAAAATGCGCGTCCCATATCTTCACCCGGCCTTTCCAATGACGCCTGCGCAGTCCGCTTCGCCCCTGCGATGTCTCCCCCGGCAAGCTGCTCCTCGGCGCGGTCCAGCCCTTGCCCACGTTTCAGGCTCGAGGAGCGGACCACTTCGGGCGCGGCTTCCGAGGCGAACTTCACCTCGCGGGCCCGCTTCTGCTCGCGCGGAAGGCTTACGTCATAAAGCATGTTCCCGAATGCGTCCTGAAAGCCCTGATCGCCCTTTTCAAATGCGGCCAGCGCGTCATAAAAGTATTGCGTGAGGATGAATCCCTGCTGCATGGCCAGCGCGGCGGCCTGGGAGCGCTGCGCCTCCACCTCTTTCCCGAAGTCCTTGCGGTCCACCTGCGCAGAAAGCTGCGGCTGGAGGGTGCGCGCTTCAATGGCGCGAATGAGAGATTCGGTAACCAGCAGCCCGATATCGCTCTTAAAGCTGGGGTCAAGCGGCGCCGTCGAGACGCTGTTTAATAGCGGATGCAGGCGCATCACCAAACCGGAGCGCTTCATCACCAGAGGATCGATCACGTAATGCAGATAGGTGTGTCGCACTTCATCGATGGGGATTCGTCCATTGCTGGGGGATACAACCATGAAATAATCTTCGGCATAATTGCGCGCGTTGATCTCTCCCGAAGCGACCTGGGGTTCGACATACAGGGCAAAGCGCCGGGCCACATAGCCACTGATGGGCATGCGCAGGTACGCGTCCACGTTCTGGATCATCCCCGCAACCGGATCATGCAGCTTCTCGACCAGATCCTCGTAGGCCGGCTGGTACTTTCCCCACAGCTTATGCAGCATGGCTGCGTCATAGAAGCGCTGTACCACCGGCAGAAACCCCAGCACCTGAGAAGCGTCCGGGGGAAGATCGGATTCACGAATCGTAGTGTTAAACTTCGGCGGCTCGCTGGTGTTCAGGGCAAGAGAAATATATTCGGCGATGTTGTAGGAAGCATCGGGCGTCTGATGGTCGGCATAAAAGGTGCACAGATGCTTCTGCGCATCGGCGGCCTCCGGAGAAGAGGCAACCACCTGGGCCAAATCGTTACGGACCTGCGCGCGCAAGGGGTCAGACTGCGCCAGCCCTTCATCGTATCCGCAGGCATTCAGGCCGGCGAAGAAGGTGAAGAGGGTCTCGCTGGTTTCCAGCGTGATTTTTGAAGGCGACTCGGAGCCTGCGGCAAAGCTGCTTAAAACCATGGCGCAAATGGCCACGGAAAGATGCCGGTGAAGAACGGAGATGTAGCCCAGAAACAGCCTCCTGGAATTTACTTGGGAGACTTTCAGTGTAAGGATTGCGGCCCCGGACGGTCAAACCAAAAACTCTTAAGGGCGCAGGAATCCTGCTCCGTTCCCTGTCTGCAAGGCGATTTAAATGCCCAGGTTCTTCTTGTCGAAGGAGAGCACGACCTTCCCCGCAGCCGGTAATCCGAACTCACGCGCCGGCTCGAAGGTGGCAAAGATCAGGGCATTATCCACCTGGACGCGAAGCGAACTCGAATCCCCGGACGGCCCGGAGAGGATACGATAATCTTCCACCCTGCCCTCCGCATTCACATAAGCTTCGAGGACGACCGGCTGGTTGATGCCGATCAGCCCATAAGGGGCAGAGGTCAGCCGTGGCGGCATATAAAGCGCGGTAGGAACATCATTCTGCGCATTCAGCCGGGGCAAAGCAAGGAAGCCGATCAACAGGCCAAAGATAATGACCGCGCTCACCAGGCCGGCGGTGGCCGGAAGCATGAATGTATTCAACGCATGCTCCAGGCGCGTCACAATATTTTCGAGGCGATGGGCGGAGGCGCGAGCCCGCTCATGCTGAATGGCCAGGCGCAATCGCAGCGCCAGGTCCGCCGGGGCCTTCTTTCTTCCCATGGAAGTCAACAGCGTCTGGGTGCGCCGCCATGACTGATATTCGGAGGTGCATTCTACGCACTCTTCGAGATGCGCGGCGATATTGCGCATCTGCCGGCCATTCACCAGGCCATCCAGATAGGGCGAAAACAAGGATTTGATCTCTACGCACTTCATAACCTTGTCGCGACCTCCTTCGGCTTAGTTAAGCAAACTTTGTTGCCGGAGGGGGAGTGCAAACCGAGTTCCTCCCCAACCTCCCGAACGTACGCCTCCAACCGCTGCTTCAGCGCCATCCGTCCGCGCATCAGGCGTGACTTCACAGTTCCCAGCGAGATTTGCAGCACCTCGGCAATCTCTTCATACGAAAGCTCTTCAATGTCCCTCAGCACAACCACCGTGCGATATGGCTCGGGGACCTGGCGCAGCTCCCGCTCCACCTTTGCCCGCACCTCCTCGTGCGCGGCGTCTTCGAAGGGCGAAGGAGCGGAATCCACCAGCGTGTCTTTCAGTCCCAGTACACCGCCTTCTGCGTCTTCGCGCTCGAACTGCGGCTCCATGGTGGTCTCCTGCCGCTTGTGCCGGAACCACCACCGGCGCTGGTTCGAGGCTTCATGCAGGGCGATACGATAAAGCCAAGTCTTCAGGCTGGCTTCCCCATGGAAGTGCTTGATTCCGCGAAATACCTTGATGAAGACTTCCTGGGTGGTGTCCGCGGCATCGCTGGGATCATTCAGCACACGGTATACCAGGCTGTAGATAGACTGGTGGTAATGCGCGATAAGCCATTCGTAGGCCTCTTCGGACCCCGCCTTTAACTCCGCGACAACCGAAGCCTCTTCGGCCCGAACCGCCAGCGCACTCGCGATGTTGCCCAAACTGGTTGCTCCCGCCATAGTTCCCTAGGGCGCTTCCCTCAAATTAACAGGGTTGACGGCCCTCAACAACCAAATTTTCATCACTCCTCGCGTTACCTCTGTTACTGAATATTCCCCATCTTTGTATTAATACGCTGCTATGTTTATAGACCCCGTAGCCGGGTCGGAAGTTCCCGGATTTGGCTTCTGTGGGATTCGTCCTGCAAATCCATGGTTAGAATTTAAGTTATTTATTTGCAGAGACTTAGACGTGATTTACTTCCCCTGCCGAGATTCTTCCCAAAAACACAAAGCTCCGCATCACTGATGCGGAGCTTTCTGTTCAAAGCGCCTTTATTTGCGGTCAACTGAGCCGCGCAGGATCTCCGTGCCCGAAGGGGAATCCGGGCGCGGATTATCTTCGGCGGTAATAAACACATCAAAGATCTTTTCCGGGGTGGTCGCCTTAAGGCTGCCCTCCAGCTTTTCATTGATGCGCAATTGGCCCAGGCTCTGCGGCGGCTGGCCGTGGGGTTGGATCCAGACCACATATGCATTTTTTGAAGGCGTAAGCGATTGCGGAGAAGCCATATGCTTCACCTTTACCTCCACCCTGGTATTTCCGTTGCGATCGTTGCTGGTGACTATTGTCCCCATGGCGGCGGGGGCGGTCCCAGTATTATTGAGCCTATCTTCGCGTGCCCAGGAGAGCAGCGCGGCTAAAAACAGGAAAACAATCAGATGTAAAGCAGTGTTACGCCTCATAACTCTTAGCTCCTCTAAGTTAATGCTGCTTGTGTGATGAAGAAGAGCAAAGGCCTGTTGCGTGGAATCGCAAGTTGCTGGTATTAAGGATGTGGAGTGGCGGCCGTCTATCGGAAACATCAATCCAGCTCTGGTTCCCGCCAGATGCGGTCCTCTGGTCTTTTTTCTCGTTTCCTTGAGCTTGCACTTGGAGTTATGATGGCTTCCCTTCTCTTATGTAAGGTATGGAGATCTTCGTGAGGATACGATCCGTTACAGCATTCACGCTGCAAATCATGGTTTGCGCCCTTCTCGTTCTTTCGGTTTCGCGCCTTGCATTCGGCTCCGGGCCGATGGTGATCAATGAGGTAAAGAATGATATCTCGCAACCGCTGGGCCAGATGACGGGCACATTTCACTCAGGTCAGACTGGCAATCAGCAAAGCCCGGTCGCCCAGCCGACTGGACCAGAACTTACTACTTCGCAGGCCGATCCGGTTGCGCAACTGCCGAGTGGCGTACTCGCCAACAGCGTCACCTCAGGCCTGAACTTTGATGGTCAGAGCGCCAATGATAATCGTGCGCTGCTGGGCGGCATCGCCTACGTTCCGCCGGACACCAACGGCGCGGCAGGGGCCAAGCAGTTTGTGCAAACCGTAAACGTGAGCTTTGCGGTATACAACAAGAGCACGGGCGCCCTGGAGCTTGGACCGGCGTTGATCAATAGCATCTGGAGCGGCTTCGGGGGGCTTTGCGAAACCCAAAATGGGGGCGATCCAATTGTGCTTTATGACCAGTTGGCCGGCCGCTGGATCATCAGCCAGCTCGGGTATAACAACAATCTCACGCAGAACAACCAGTGCATCGCGGTTTCAGTGACCTCGGACGCCACTGGCCGCTACTATCGCTATGCCTTCCCGTTTGGCACAACTTTAAACGATTATCCCAAGTTCGGAGTTTGGCCTGACGCTTATTACTATTCCGCCAACATGTTTGCCGCGCAAGGAGGGACCTTTAGCTTCGCCGGCGCCCTGGCCTGCGCCTATGACCGTTCGGCCATGATGCATGGACAAGCGGCAACCGCGATCTGTTTTCAAAACTCGCCCTCGGTGGCCAGCCTGCTTCCCGCAAATCTGGATGGCAGCACCCTGCCGACCAGCGGCGAGCCGGACTTCTTCGTGGGCATCGCCAGCACCTCCAGCCTGAACTTATTCAAGCTTCATGCGGATTTCAGTACGCCTTCTAATTCGACATTCACCGGCGGTACCGTGGCTGTGGCCCCCTTCAGCGAAATCTGCGCACGGGCCGTCAATCTGGCCTGCATCCCCGAGCCGGCTCCCGGCGAAAGGGTGGATGGATTGGGAGACCGTCTCATGTTTCGCCTGGCCTATCGCAACTTCGGCGATCACGAATCCCTGGTCGTGAACCACACCATTGCTGGCGGCCCGCTGGCGGCTGTGCGTTGGTATGAGATTCGTAGCCCTCAATCTGGCGCTTTCGTTTATCAGCAGGGTACGGTTTATGATCCCTCCACGAATTACTGGATGGGCAGCATCGCCATGGATAAAGTGGGGGACATTGCCCTGGGATTCAGCGCCTCAAGCACGAGCCTCTACCCCAGTGTGGAAGCAGTGGGGCGGACACCCAGTGATCCTCCGGGCAGCATGGAAGCTCCTATCACCCTGGTCTCTGGTTCGGGCGTACAGGAGAGCTACTCCTATCACCGCTGGGGCGATTACAGCAGCATGGCCGTTGATCCGAGCGATGACTGTACTTTTTGGTACACACAGGAGTATTACAGCGTCAGCGGGATCATCAACTGGAACACCCGCATCTCCTCTTTTAAATTTAATTCTTGTAAATAGCCGGATTTCACGCGGGCGCTGGCCAATCCCAGCGCCCACTTTTCTAATTTGACCAGACGAAGATTTCAGCCGGGCATGATGGGGCCCGGATCCTAAGCACCTGTTTGCCGATGCAGAATTCTCAGGTTCAATCAATGCAGCGTACTGCGATCCGCCAGGATCGATCCATCACGCCAATAGAGAGGGCGAGGTCGCATGAGTAGATCGGATTGGAGCTTTTTGTGGCTGCCTTTGCTGACGATCCTTCTGGGCCTCCCCATGATCATGGGCCTGGTTTCGCAAAACGGGATTTACGGATTCAGAACAACAAAGACGCTTTCTTCCCCCGAGATCTGGCATCGGGCCAACAGGATGGCGGGATGGGACCTGGTAATCGCATCCTTAGCCAGTGTGGTCTTGTATTTTGTGCTCAAATCGACCGATCTGGCCCTGAGGACGGTCCTTATGTACAGTTGCTTTGCATTCAGCGGACTCCTGATCGTGGCGATCATAGTCGCGCTCTTCCAGCTTTCCCGGCTTTAGCTGCTCTGATTGTCCAGCCGTATACTGTGAAGAATTTTGCTAGCAGCAAATAATTGATCGGCGGGACCACCCAATAGTTTCTCGCGCTTCCATTGTTCCATTGTTCCTTCTCGCGCGTATAATGGTCTGCAAAGTTGCTCCTCGGGTCCTATAATCGTGCAGTTTTTCTTGAGGCACGGTCCGATTACCAGACCGCATTCCTTCGTTCTCGCCTGCACATGGCGGTCATCTCGTCGAACTACTTGTGAGTTTACAAAAATCGTTAAACAAACCTTGACAACGAATTTACGCTTTGTTAATTTTTCGCGCGGTTCATTTTCGCAACGCCGTTTCATTGTGCGAAATCAAGTGGGGAGAAGGATATGAAATTAAAGCAAAGAGCAGGAGCAATTTTTTGGGTGGCCTTATCGGTCTTGTTGCTGACTTCAGGCACACTGTGGGGACAGGCCGTGAATGCGACGGTGCTGGGAACAGTCACCGATACCAGCGGCGCCGTCGTGCCGGATGCAAAGGTCACCGTAACCGAAATGAAGACGGACGTGGGGCGTACCGTCACCACCAACCAGAGTGGAAACTACGAGCTCCCCGATCTGCCTCCGGGGCAGTATAAAGTCACGGTCGAGCAACCGGGCTTCAAGACGGAAACGCGCGCCAATATTGATGTGGTGGTGAATACCACGGTGCGCGTGAATATGACTCTCCAGGCGGGCGCCACGGATGAGACGGTGGAAGTAACCGGCACGGCTCCCATCCTGCAGACCGACCGCGCCGATGTTGCCACCAAGATCGAGACCAGGCAGGTGGAAGAGATGCCGCTCTCGACTAACCGGAACTTCCAGGGCCTGATCAACCTGGTTCCGGGAGCGACGCGCGCGCACCGCGAGCACTCGGAATTCTTCAATGCCCAGGACAGCCTTTCCACCGAGGTCAACGGGACCTCGCGATTGCAGAACAACCTTCAGCTGGAAGGAGTGGACGATAACGAGCGCACCGGCCTTTTGCAGGTGCTGATTCCTCCCATTGAAGCCATCCAGACGGTGGACGTGACCACCAGCAACTACGCCGCGGAGTTCGGGCGCGCGGGTGGGGCGGTCACCAACGTGGTGCTCAAGTCAGGGACCAATGATTTTCACGGCGCTGCCTATGAATTCAACCGCATCAGCGCGCTGTCAGCGAAAAATTATTTTAATAGCGGGCCCAAGCCTCCGGGGGTCTACAACTACTACGGCGCGAATCTTGGCGGGCCGATTTTCAAAAACAAGACCTTCTTTTTTATGGACTTTCTGCTGATCAACGATCATCGCGGCCAGTTCAACAATTCCACGGTTCCGACCGCCGATTTCCGCAGCGGGGACTTCAGCGCCATGCTCAATCTCCCGAAGCCCATTAAAATCTACGAC
>CAYTQA010000088.1:0-1225 GCA_964439495.1 uncultured Terriglobales bacterium
AGCCGGGCGGAGATTTGTTCGGCGAGATCGGAATAAAGCTGCGCGAAGGCCTCGAGATATCCTTCCGGATGCCCAATCGGCAAACGGCTGGCATGGGCGGCGGCGGCGGTTGCGCCCGGTCCTGCGCGCCGGATGCAAGTGCCTGGCTTGCCCAGCGGGGTAAATTGCAGGGAGTTCGGCTCCTCCTGCCGCCATTCGAGTCCGGCCTTCTCGCCATAAATACGCAGCCGGAGATTGTTGGCATTTCCCGCGGCAACCTGGCTGGCCCACAACATGCCGCGCGTTTTTTCCTCGAAGCGCAATAAGACCTGCACATTGTCGTCCAGCCGCCTTCCGGGGACGAATGTGGAGAGATCGGCGGCGACCTGCCGGCATGACAGTCCGCTCACAAAGCAAGCGATGTTGAAGGCATGGGTCCCAATATCTCCCAGCGCGCCCGCCGGACCGCTCTGCGCCGGGTCGGTGCGCCATACAGCCTGCTTCTGACCGGTGGATTCGAGCGGCGTGCTCAGCCAGTCCTGCGCGTATTCGACCTGGATGACTCGAATGGCCCCAAGCTCGCCTTCCGCGACCATTTGCCGCGCCTGCCGCACCATCGGATGTCCGGTGTAGTTATGAGTAAGCCCGAAGATCAGGCCGGTGCGCCGAACTATCTTCGCAAGCTCCAGCGCCTCCTCCAGCGTGGTGGTGAGAGGTTTGTCGCAGATTACATGGATGCCGGCTTCCAGAAAAGTTTTAGCGATCTCGTAATGTGAATTGTTGGGCGTGACGATGGAGACCGCATCGATTTTGTCCTTGCGCGCCGCCTCTCCGCGGGCCATTTCCTTATATGTGCCATAGGAGCGGTCGGGCGCGAGATGAAGTTGCAGGCCGGCCTCGCGGCTGCGCGCCGGATCGGAGGAAAGCGCCGCGGCAACCAGCTCGAAACGATCGTCGAGCCGGGCGGCGATGCGATGCACCGCGCCGATAAATGCTCCGGGGCCGCCGCCCACCATGCCCAGCCGGAGCCGCCGATTGCTTCCACCATCTTTTTGAGGGCCGGGATTCGGGCCCTGTTTAGACTCGATTGTCATTCGTCCTCATCCCCGAAGTTTTAACCCAGGCCCAGCATTTTGCGGATGGCAGCCTTATCGGCCCCGGAGCCGGCAAAGTCATCAAACGACGTGCTGGCGCTTTGAATGATGTGACGCGCGATGAACGGCGCGCCCTCGGCTGCTCCCTGTTC
>CAYTQA010000088.1:1235-10376 GCA_964439495.1 uncultured Terriglobales bacterium
CTCTTGATCGCGCATTCCCATTCGAGCACCGCCCATCCTTCAAAACCATACTGCGTGAGCTTGGAAAAAATACCGCCGAAATCCACCTGCCCATCGCCCAGCGAGCGAAATCTTCCGGCGCGATCGATCCATGGCTGATAGCCGCCATACACGCCCTGCCGTCCGGTTGGGTTGAACTCCGCATCCTTCACATGGAACATCTTGATGCGCTCATGATAAAGATCGATGAATTGCAGATAATCAAGCTGCTGCAGGACGAAATGGCTTGGATCGTAAAGCAGATTGCAGCGCGGCGAATGGCCGACCCGCTCTAAAAACATTTCGAAGGTGATGCCGTCGTGAAGGTCTTCGCCCGGATGGATTTCGAAGCAGAGGTCCACTCCCGCCTGGTCGAAGGCATTCAATATTGGGCGCCAGCGCGCCGCCAGTTCATCGAAAGCTGTCTCGATAAGGCCCGCCGGGCGCTGCGGCCACGGATACACGTAGGGCCACGCGAGCGCTCCCGAAAAAGTGGCATGCGCCCGCAGACCAAGATGGGCGGAAGCCTTGGCGGCCAGCAGCAGTTGCTGCACCGCCCATTCCTGCCGCGCCCGCGGATTTCCCCGCAGGTCTTCAGGGGCAAAGCCATCGAAGGCCAGATCGTAGGCAGGATGAACAGCGACAAGCTGGCCCTGCAAATGGGTGGAGAGCTCGGTGAGTTCCACCCCAGAATTTTTCAGAATGCCGCGGACCTCGTCGCAATATGTCTTGCTCTCGCCCGCCAGCTTCAGATCGAAGAGGCGCTTGTCCCAGGTAGGGACCTGCACGCCTTTGTATCCCAGCTTGGCCGCCCACCGGGCGATGCTCTCCAGCTTGTTGAAGGGGGCCGCGTCCCCCGCAAACTGGGCCAGAAAAATTGCCGGACCCTTGACCGTTTTCATTGGCGCCTCGGTCCGTCGTCCATCCCGGGCAAAGCAAAGGACCGGTTGACGCCGTGATTCACTCGCAATGTGTTTTTCATGGACTCGATCATTTCCCTAAATTGACGGAGCGTGCCGGGAATTTTTTTGCCGCTGTTTATTTTTTCGGCGTTATTGTGGGGACCTGCGCGTAACCCGGATCAACCTGGGCGACGTTGGCATCGACCTTTGCCTTCGCATGTCCCATGGCCCAGGCAATCCCTCCGGCCACCAGGCTCAAAAAGAATTCATTCTCCCATGTCTCCGGCGCATGTCCCATGGCCGTATAAAAGACGCGACCCTTGCCATGGCGGCGCGCCCACGTTACCGGATAAGGAGGCCGCTGGTAGGGCTCTCCGTTCATCCCGGCGGTGTCCAGGGTAAGAATCACGTGCATATCCGGGACCAGATGCTTCAGCGAATACCACTCCTCGTTGAAGTCGCGCGGAGGGGTCTTCACGCCGGGAAATTTCGGATCGTTCACGATCAGGTTTCCCGGCTGAATTTCCCCGTGCGCCAGGAACTCGCCGCCCAGCATCTGCAAATATGGATCGCTCTGGCCGCCATGCTCAGCATCGCTCTTCGATGAATCTCCAGCGGGTGAAGCATCGGAGGGCGGATGGAATGTGTCGCTGGCGGCATGCGCGCCGACGAAGCCGAGTCCGCCATGCACCGCGTCCAGCAGCGCCTGCTTGCCCTGCGCGGACATGGGCGGGTTGCCGTCCGTCCCCGGTTTCGTAAGGTCTCCGGTGGTAAAGAAGAACAGCGCGCCATGGGCCCGAAATTCCTTGGAATCGAAAATCCTGCCATCCTTAGTCGCGGTCACATCGAAGCCGCGCTGCGCTCCCAGGCCGCGCAGGGCCCGCTCCACCACGCTCGGTTGCCCATCTGTGTTCTTAATGACGGCGTGTTCGTATCCGGAGGATTTCGTGAAGAGCAGGATGGACGGTCTGGCTGCCGCAAAGATTCGAGGGGTAAAAGCGAGCGCCGAGCCGATCATGGCCGCGCTACGCAGAAACTCTCTACGATCACAAGGGTTCTTCATCTAGTCTTCTCCTAATATAACGAATGAGTTTGGATCCGTTAAGGGCCGGCTGCGACGGCAAACAGCGAAAATATTCGGGAGCGACTGGCGACCGGGCACAGCAGCCAAAACCGGTACGATCATTTTGTCCCCATGCCGGCGGAGGCGGGAAGGCCATTGCCGATGTCGGTAATTTCCGCGGCTGCTCGCCCCACTTTGGCATCGTACTCGCTGATCTTCTTTTGCGCCGCATCCGATTTCCAGTCCACACCCACGCGCCTGGCCACCTGTTCCTTCTGCTCCTGGCTCAAGCCTTTGGTCAACGCCTGCACCTTGGCTGTGGCCTGGATGAGAGCGGCATGATAATGCGAAATCTCCGCGCGCGCGGAATTAGGATCATAAGTCAGCCGGTCGCCGCTCTGCATGGCGTCGATCACCTCGTCGGGCGACCAGCCCAGGGGCCAGACCCCATTCAATGTGTCGTAGGTCTCACGCAGTCGAGTCATCGCGCCAGCGAAGCCATCCAGTTCGGAGCGTCGCGCGACCAGATCGGCGGCGCGCGTGATTCGGATTTTGACCTTCGTAGTGATTGGCATCTTTGGAATCGCGATGACCGTCGTCAGCGTGTTGCCTTCGTAGCGCCAGCCAGGGATACTCTTGTCGGGCTTATAGGAGAATGCCTTGCCATTCACGGTGACTGACTCCGGCGGCCAGTCGCCATTAAGACGCAACTCGTAGCCGCGTTCCCCAGGCATGTTGGGATACGAGCCGTGGACCGGAGCGATCTCGAGCTCCAGATCATTTCCATTCTGCGCGGCATGCAGATCCGTGGTCGCGGCCTCTCCCCGCTGATAGGCGCGGGAATCTCCCGCATCTTCATAAAGCGTGTAAGACGTTTTCTGCCCGGGCCTCAGCGGGAAGAGCGTGACGATCAGGGGGTCCACCGGCTTCTCGCTGGTGTACCGCATCTCCGGCGCCATGGGCACAATCGCGCCGGCGCGAACATAGACGGGGACCTCGCGCATCGAGAACCTGCGATTCATCTCCACAGGACCGTTGAAATGCTTTCCGGTATTCCATTCGATCCACTCTCCAGGCGGCAGCCATACCGATTGCGCCGCTAGTCCATTGGATTTGTCCAGCGGGACCGTGACCGGAGAGACGATCATGCTATCGCCAAAAAGATATTCGTTCTTCACCGTGTAGGCCTGCTCCGCCTCCGGCCAGTCGTAATACAGCGGACGCACAAAGGCTACCCCGGTATCGTAGGTGCGGCGCGCCTCGGTATAGATGTACGGAAGAAGCGCGTAGCGCAGATGAAAGCTGTCACGCATGATATCGGAATAGGGCTCGGGATACGCCCAGATGCGGCGCTCGGAGTCCGGGTTCTTGGTAGTGTGCGTGCGCAGAATCGGACTGAAGACGCCAAACTGGATCCAGCGGGCATAGAGCTCGGGATCGACGGCCCCGGGCATGTGTCCGCCGATATCGTGACTCCAATATGCGTAGCCGACGTTCGCGGCGGTCGCCGTGAACCAGGATTGAAAAGCCAGCGAGTCCCACACCGAGATTGTGTCGCCCGAAAACCCAATCTGATAGCGATGGTTGCCCAGCCCGCCCCAGCGATGGAAGAGCAGCGGCCGTTTGCCCTCGCGCTCCTGATCGGTAAAGTGCACATAGTTGAGCCACCAGGTCGGGCTTACGCCGGGGGTCTTCGTATTCGGCTCCTGCTGCCAGTCGAGCCACCAGAAGTCGATGCCGCGCCTCTCCAGCGGATGGTGCAGCAGGTCCATGTAATTTGTCGCAAACTTTTTGTTGGTGATGTCGAAGGGCACATACTTTTTGCTGGCGGGATCGGTCCCCATCCTTCTTGCCATTTCCGGGTATGCCTCTTCCCAGGGTTGGACCCCGGAGGCGGGATGCAGGTTTAATGTTGTCTTCAATCCTTCAGCGTGGATGTTTTTGAGGAACTGATCGGGATTGGGAAAGAGCAGCTTGTTCCAGGTGTAGCCGGTCCAGCCAAGTCGATGGCCAGAGGCGTCCATCTCATGCGTCCACCAGTTCTGCTGGAAGGTGGGGTGCCAGTCCATGTCGATGACCAGCACATCCAGCGGAACATCGTTCTGCCGAAATCCGCGCACCAGGTCTTCAAACTCCTGGTCGCTGTAGGCCCAGTAGCGCGACCACCACGCGCCGAAGGCAAAGCGGGGCGGCAGCGGGATGCGTCCCGCAACCTTGATGAAGTCGCCCAGCGCCTGCTTGTAATTGTGGCCATAGGCGAAGAAATACCAATCCTGCCGTTCTCCGGCGGGGCGCAGCATCACCCACGGCCAGGGGCTCTTTTCGCCATTCGTGAATGTGAAGTCGGTGGAATCGAAGAGCGGGCGGGTTGAGTCGTCCACCACCGTCCAGCCGTCGCGCGAGATAAGGCCGGGATCCATCGGCTCTTTGGTCTTGCCGCCCAATGCTCCGTCCAGGGTGCGGGTCGTGCCCAGCAGGTTGCCGGTCTCCGCCGTGCCTGGAGACCAATTCACCTGCCTTCCATTCAGCGTGAACTCGATGCGCAGATTTTCCGGAGTGAACTTGCCGTTGTCCGCGGCCGTGGGCGTGTAAGTCAGCGACAGAGCGCTGGTCTTGAGCGCGAACGAGCGTGTGCCTGTGGAAGATTCGTTCGCCTTATGGACCGAAGCCGTGAACTGCGGGACCGGCAACTTTCTATTCAGAAAGACCAGCGACGCGTGATCTTCAAATTTGCCGTCCGCGGCCCACTCCATACGGACCAGTTGCGGAGTAAGCACCGTGAAGCGGGCCTTCCCTACAATCACCGTCGCTCGGGGATCGGCGACCGGATCATAGAGGCCGGGCTGCGTCTTGATTTGGTCTTTCGCCTGAGCGGCAGCGGGCGCCACCTGCGCGGAAGCACACACAGCCAGAAAGGCAAAGAGAACGAGGGTAAGCAGGCCGCGAGATCTCAGAGGATGTTGATTGAGACTGAATCGTGCAAGGCGGCAGCTACGGGCAGAAGGGGAATGATCTGTATTTCTCATGAGTAAGTACGATTGGGCATTCTACTCCAACTCGGCAAGCGGAGAATAATTGAAAGGACCAGCGACAGTGACGTTTCACCAGGCGAATCATGGGAGCGTCAGCTTTTGCTCGCCGGCGTGAAGCCTGGATGTGCGGCCCTTCCAGACCAGCTCGCCCGAGACTCCCGCCGGAAGGTTGATCTTTGCCTCGACTCCATTCGCGACACGAGTGTATTCCACCGCGACCATTCCTTTCGGGGTTGGCAGGGCCGCCTGCACGTGCTTGAGAGGGCCGAGATGCGGCGCAACCGTGACCGTCTCAAATCCAGCGGTCCCGGGACGAATGCCTGCCACGATGGTGAGCAAATCGTAGTTCGGGTGCGCGCTCCAGGCATGAGAATCGGAACGCGTCGGCTCCGGCGACTCCGCCCACGTCGTCAATCCCAATGACACCATCTCCCGCCACGGCCCGAGCAGTTGAAGGTAACTGTCTCCCATGCCGGCATGCTCCAACGCGCGCGCCAAGTAGAAGCGAAAATAATAAGTGGCCAGGGTCATGGGAGGGACAGGCCCGCTTGCGGTGAACCCGGAATCGCTCGAGGAAAGAATCTTCGCCAGCACCTCTTTCTGCCGCGCGGGGGGAACCACGTCAAGCCAGACCGCCAGGATATTTGCGTGCTGGCTGTAATGTTGCTGCGCTGGCGTGTCCGCTATTAAGCCGTACTGCTGGTTCCAGCACAGCTTCCATACCGCCTGAGAGGCGCGCTCGGCGGCGTTGCGATAGAGTTCAGCCGTATGCGCGTCTCCATAAACGGATTCGAGTTCGGCGGCATAACGCAGGGCTTCCACGAATTGCAATGTGATAATCGCCGAGCCGCCGCTGTCTTCCTGCGGAGGCATTCCGGAGTGAAAGTCCTTGCCCCAATCCACAAACGGCCACCACGGCAATTTTTCCAGCAGGCCGTCGGCGCGTTGATGGTGGAGATACCAATCGAGAACGGTCCGCGTGCCCGGAAGTTGTGAGCGGACAAATTCAGGATCGCCCCGATACATCCAGAAGTCGCGCACCATGCCGACCCAGAGCAGGGAAAAGGTCGGGATCATCTGCACCAGGGAAGAAGGATAGCGGCTCTGGGTGAGCCCGTCGGGGATGCGCGAATCATTAAAAGCCTGAATCGCCTGCCGCGCCAGCCGGTCCTCGCCGGCCACGCCGTAAGAGATGAGGGCCTGGATGCGGGTGTCGCCGATATACTGCAAGCGCTCCCAGTAAGGCGTATCCATATAAGTGTCGTGCGCATCGAGGCGCGCCGTCCTCCAGCCTATCTCCCATATCGGCACAAGGGAGGCATCGTCGGAGCGAAAGTATGCCCGCTCTTGAAAGGGAAATGCGGTGAACCACGTTCGCAGTCCCTCGATGCGCACAGGCTGGTCGGTGGTTTCAATATCTAGCTGCAGGTATCGCCAGGTCCGCCAGCTCACGGGCATGAATTCATGGGGCTCTGGGCCGCCGGGCAAAAATTCATCCATCACGCCTGTAATATGTTTGCCCTGGATTTGATTCCGGTTTCCCTTCTCCTGCTTTTGATCGACCAGAGCTTCCGAGTAGGTCAGGCGAATCGTGGAACCCGCTCCGCCGCTGACCGTGAGCGCCGGATAGCCCGTGGTCAGTTGCGAATCATCAAGAAGAATGCTGGCCTTGGCGTGGGCGGGCACAGTGAATGCCTTTTCCGGAAAGCCCGGCGGCATCGCGATTCCAGTTGTGCGCACGACCGAGCCAGAGGGGACGAGCTTCCTCTCCATCGCCGGAAGAGGATCGGGCACAAGCTGCCAATTGTCCGGTGAGTCTCTCTCGCCTCGCAGCGAGCCACGGCCCAGCGAGACAGCTTTCATCCATGCTCCTTCGCGGCCGGAAGAATCGCTGTCCCATGCCCAGTCGAATTTTGCGCCATTGAGCCGCTCCCCGGGTTCAGCGGCATAATAGCCATGCATTTGCGGTGGCAGCGCCGCGATACCGTTTTCTTGTTCCACCTCCCAGCTGGGATTGGTATCGGCCACATCCTCCGCGTCGCCTTCGCCGTGAAGGAGAAATCCAATGCGGTCGCTCATCTGCGCGATGGCGGCGTGCGTGCCGAAGTTCCAAACCGTCGCCGCCAGAACATTTCTGCCCGGATGCAGAAACGGCGCAATGTCATACGTCTCATATCTCCAGTGCGCCAGGTCGGCGCGGCTGGGCCCATTGCCTACTCGTTGCCCGTTTACATGCAGGATGAACTGATTGTCGGCGCTTACATGCACGATGAAATGCTCGACTGGCCGAGGGAACTCCACGATCTTGCGGAAGTGGAGCACGAGCTCCTCTCGTTCGGGGACGCCGGGAGCGGTGATCCATTGCGCATTCCATACCTTGCGCTGAACATCGGTGGAAGCCTGCGCCCGGACAGATGACGCATGGACGAGGATAACTGCCAAAAGAATGACCAACAGGACGACGGAAGGTATGCACCTGCTTCGCATGACGATGAAGGTACATTCTGGAGAAAGAATTGACAAGATTCGGTCCGCGGGCAGCCGTGCCGCGATTGACGCTACGATGAAATCGTTCTCTTATGCTTGAGCACGACCAGGGCCTTGCGGCAGCAGAGACAACATCTTAATCCTCTTTATTCTCCCGACCAGAGCGGGAGTGTTTATCTGAGCTACGGTGGAGATAAACTATTTAGCTAACTTTTGTTTAAGACCTTCTAAGGGGTTAAGGATTTAAGACAGATATGCACATGCAGATCCACGAATCAGGAACATTTCGATGGGACGGTCGTTTCAAAAGCTATCAATAACTATGGAGCCCCAGGTCCCTCTGGGTGATGATAATGCGCAGCGAGTTCTTCTTTGCGTACTCTTCCTTGCATTCGAGCGAGCAGAGATGGATGGCGCCCGGCTCCACGGCCCGGCGATCATACCAGCGATCGAGGAACCGAATGAGCTTTCGGACCGCTCCCGTCAGCCGGGAGCGTCCCTCCCAGTGATATCCCAGGACCCATTCCCCGCTGGATTTCTTTATCGCTCCGCAGTTATCGCAAATCACTTCCACCATAATCAACACCTGCAAATTTGATGTCGAACTTCGCACGGTCCTGCCAGTAAAACATTTCTCAGGCGGCGCTCTTGTGTTTTCCGTGCGCCGATTTCCTTCGCGTTGGTCTCTTCGTCTTTACCAGAGAGTTGGAGGCCACGTAGGCATCCTTGCATTCAATCGAGCAGAAATGAATTGCGCCACGCTCCAGTACGCGAGCAGGTTCCCAGTGGTCAAAGAATGACATGGACCGGCTGACCGCCCGGGGAGTGCTGGATTGCAGATCGTAGCCCAAAATCCACTCTGGCTGGCTACTCTGCGTTGCCGCTTCGCTGTTGCGGCTGGGGCGGTCCTTCACTGCGCCACAGGTATCGCATATGATTTTTATCATTTCCGCATCTCTCTTTTCTGGGATTGTTATTTCTGATGCCCCGCCCGCCGCCCATTGATGTCTGGCAAACGCAGTTTATTGAGCTCTGATGGAACATCTAGCGAGGGCTGCTCTGGATGTGGCGCTCCCGGAATGGGAATGCAATTGACCACGGATCGCCACATAGATACAGAGTCACAGAGCAAAACTGAAAAGTCTATGGACTGATCGCTGTTACCTGCCGGCTGACGCGCTTTCGCGGTATCTGAGAGCGGTGCGCCTGAATTTTTAGCTGCTTACTTTCCGAACAAGGCAGCGGCTTCTCTGGTGGGGTGCTCGTCCGAGTCTCCGATCCGGGCACTCAGGTTTTATCGAAAGATTTCAGGGATTTGCGATCGTGGGATTCACAAATGGATCCATCCCTTTGCAATCGCGATTAGAGAGAACGTGCCTACCAGGACCCACAGCATCACTCCCTGAACCAGGGGACGGATTCCCACTTCTCTGATGACGTCACGCGAGATGCCGGCGCCAATCAGAGGCCGGGTTCTCACGGTCCAACGGTTTGTACCGACGCCGGAGAAGCTCATGTAAGCATCTCCGGCGATGTCACTTACCTTACAGCTTGCTCAGGGCTGGCCAGGATAAAAAGTCATTGCATTTCCGCCAAAATCGGCCCAGCCATTCCAGCCGCCGGTACTCGGCTGCCAGTC
>CAYTQA010000089.1:0-10306 GCA_964439495.1 uncultured Terriglobales bacterium
AATACGATAACGGCAATGGTGCAGAGGGCCAGCACGACCGCCGATGTACGTACCTGGGTGTCTTTTGTCATATGCCGAGTAGCCGGGCCAGTCTTTGTCGCCACGGAGGGGATTACCGCAGCCGTGGATTTTTCTTCTAGACTAACCATATGCAACTCAGCTTCCATGTTTAAGGGGTTGGAAATCCCCGTAACCGGTTCAGTTGATTACCTGTTTCCATCTATTATATGTATTTCCCAGACGATGGGGTACGGGATTCAGGAGGAATCTATGATATGTCATAGATTCAGTTTCGGCCAGCGGACGCTCAGGCCTGTTCCTGGAATCTCCTTGTGGACGCCGGTTTATTCCTTCTTTACCATGGATTTACCTGTTCTCGTTGAGAATGGACTTTATTGAAGTGCAGGAGAGCGCGAGTGACCACCACAATTTCAGCGACTGCTTCGAAAGCTGCCCAGATTATGCATCGCGAGCGTGCCCATGTTTTACCGGTATATGCCCGGTATCCCATAGTTTTGGAACGGGGAGAAGGGGTCTATGTCTATGACGTGGAGGGCAAGCGATATCTGGATTTATTGAGCGGGATTGGGGTCAATGCACTGGGACATGCGCATCCCCGCATGGTGCGGCTCATTCAGGACCAATGCACCAAGCTGCTCCATATTTCCAATCTTTATTATCACGAGTATCAGGGAGAATTGGCGGAACGCATGTGCCAGCTTTCCGGGCTCGACCGCGCCTTCTTCACCAACAGCGGCACTGAGGCCGTGGAAGGCGCATTAAAAGTGGCGCGCGCGGCGGCACACGTGAAAGGACTTGGCGGGAAGTGCAACCTGGTGGCCCTCGAAGGCTCTTATCACGGGCGCAGCTTCGGGGCGCTCTCGGTTACCGGACAGGAGAAGCATCGCCAGGGTTTCGAGCCCATGCTTCCCGGCGTCACCTTTGTCCCCCTGAATGATGCAGCCGGGCTGCGCGCCGCGGTGAATGACAATACCTGTGCGCTGATCCTCGAACCCATCATGGGAGAAGGCGGCATACGCGCCTGTACCCCGGAATTTTTACGGGTGGCGCGCGAGGTAACCGAAAAGCATGATGCGGTGCTGATCCTGGATGAGATCCAATGCGGTTTAGGCCGCACCGGCAGCCTCTTCGCTTATCAGGAGTTCGGCATTCTGCCCGATGCCGTGGCGGTGGCAAAGCCGATTGCCGGCGGTCTCCCCATGGGGGCCTTTCTGGTGAAGGAAGCGCTGGCCAACGTCATCTCTCCGGGAAAACATGGGACCACATTTGGCGGCGGTCCGCTGGTCTGCCGCGCCGCGCTGGAATATTTCTCGATCCTGGAAGATGAAAAGCTGGTCGAGAACGTGAAGCGCGTCGGAAATTATTTGCGCACTCAACTTCAGCAGCTGAGCGGCGAATTTTCCATCGTAAAGGAAGCCAGAGGGACAGGTTTTATCCAGGCGCTGGAATTAACGGTTCCGGCACGCCCCATCGTGGAAGAGGCGCTTGCGGAAGGATTGTTGATCAACAGCACACAGGACGTTGTCCTACGCTTCCTGCCGCCTTTTATTCTGCGGGAGCATCATGTGGATGAAGCGATGGTGATCTTGCGCAAATTGCTGAAGAAAGCCTCCGGACAGAAGAACTAAACTTGATCGGCCTTGTTGGCTCCTCCATCCGGCGACCGAAGCGAGACGACAGATCAAAAGGGAACTGAGAGACGGGCCGGTGCTTCGTTATTGATGTTCAAAACCAGCGGAAAAATCAGAAGCGCCACAGGGTCCTCGCCCGAGAACGCCGCAATCTGTCCAAGGCCGGTATTCGAAGGAATGGACGAATGCTGGGCCACGCTGGATGGAGTCCGCATTCGCTATCTGGCTGGCGGAGAGGGTCCTCCAGTTTTGCTGGTCCACGGAGTGGCCGGCTTTTCTTTTTCATGGCGAAGGAATTTTCCGGCCTTGGTTCCGCAATTTAGGGTGATTGCCCCGGACCTGCCGGGCCTGGGATATTCCGAGCGCTCCGAAAGAATCGATGGCTCGCTTCCCGGATTGGCGCGCTATCTCTTTGGCCTGCTCGATCTTCTTCAGGTGGACTCCGCGCATATCGTGGGCAGCTCCCACGGAGGCGCTGTGGCGATGCAGATGGCGGCGCAACATCCGGAACGGATTCGCAGCCTGGTGTTGGCGGCGCCGCTCAATCCCTATGCCAAACGATATCGCAAGCGGGTCCGTTTGATGGGCAGCATGGCTGGAAGCATGCTGGCCAGGCTGGCACCCTGGGCCGCCCTCCCGCTGCAACGCTATGCGATCGGCCGCATGTATGGCGATGTAAAACGCATGCCGCCGGGCACCGCCGAAGGATACTGCCGTCCGCTTCGGATCCCCGGCACCATACCGCACCTGGTCAGGAGTATGAAAACATGGCCTGCGGACATGCAAAAGCTGCGGTCCGAGTTCGATGCGATCGGCGAGATTCCAACGCTGCTGATCTGGGGCGAAAAAGACGAAGTAGTCGAAATCGAATCGGGAGAAGAGTTGCGCCGGCACTTTCAGGACGCGCAACTTGTGATGCTGCGCGGCGCGGGCCACTTGCCTTATGAAGAGGTTCCCGAGCAGTTCAATGCATTGCTCCTGGATTTTTTGACGACGCGGCAGGCCCGGCGCCCCCAATTAGCTTAGGCTGCGCTTGGGAATCAAAGTATGTTGAAGTGGCTTACAAAGTTGCGGCGCGGTATCGCCTCCCTCGATCGGGAAGCCTGGACGCGCTTTCTGGTTGCCCTGGTGGGACTGGCCATTGCCTTCAGCTCCGCCGTGCTCTCCACCGGCTTCCGGGAAGAAGGCAATGTAATCGCCACCGCGATCACCGCCTCGATTGCCCTGTTGACCGCCGGCGTGGTGGGCGTGGTGATTGTGCCGTATCTGGCGCGGCGGGCCGCATTCGAACGGCTCCGTTTTGCAATGAAGTACCACATGACCCGCGAAGGCGCGGTGTACCTCATTGTGTGCCTGGTGATCGGCGTCGCCGCCCTCAATACGGGAAACAATTTACTGTTCATCATCGTGGCCGTCATGCTGGCCGCGGTCCTTGTCTCCGGTCTTTTCTCTACGCTGATGCTCCTGAATCTTGAGCTGGATGTTCTGGTGCCGGAGCATGTGTTTGCCAGGCAGACGGTGCTGGCGCGCGTGGCGGTGAGGAACCATAGCCACTTTCCTGCATTTTCCGTGAATGTAGAGCCGGAAAAAAGCAAACCCAAACGGCAGTGGAAATGGCAACGCGCCATGCTGGGATTCCCGTTTCGCCGTCCCATCGAGAAGCAATGGCTGCGCGTCCCAGACTTGCAGTTGAAGCGTGTGCAGGAAGCCCCCGGGCCGCCTTCCATCATGGAAGACAAGGTTTATTTTCCCTTCGTTCCGGCCCGTCAAACGCAATTTCAGAATGTTGAATTGCACTTTGAGCGGCGCGGCTTATATCAGCAGAAGGGGTTCGGGTTCTCCACCCGCTTTCCGTTCTCCTTCCTGAATAAAATTCGCATGGTGCCGATCGCGCGCGGAGTTCTGGTGCTGCCCCCCGTCGAGCCCACCGACCAGTTCCTGGAAGTGTTACCGATGATTCGCGGAGAATTCGAGGCCTTCGTGCAGGGGCGCGGGTACGACCTTTATCGCATTCGCGAATATGCGCCTGGTGATCCCGCGCGGCACATGGATTGGAAGGCCAGCGCCAAGACCGGCAACATGATGGTGCGTGAATTTAACCGGGAAGATGAACGAAAGCTGCGCATCGTCTTCGATAATCCTGGCCCCGGCGTCCTTGCGCCGCAGCAGTATGAAGATGCGGTCACGCTTACGGCCTCGCTGGCCTGGCATTTCGGCGAGGAAAAAACCGAACTGTCCTTCTTTGCTCCCGGGTATGAAGGGGCTCCTGAAACTATTGATTTTCTGAAGTATCTGGCCCTAGTCACTCCGGAAAAAGGACAACTGTCGTGGAAAGACATTCCAGCGACACCCGCTTACAACTTGATCCTCACTACCCGCTCCGCAAAGTCGGCTCCCAGTGAGCTCTGGGCGAATTCCTACTTCATTTTTCTAGGAGAGAAAAAGAGATCGTAACGGTTTCGGCTAGGCAGCTTTATCTTTTCTGCTGAATATATAGGGTTTTTGAGTGGAGGCTTCGGCGTTGCCGGCCCGGGGTCCGGAACTCGCGGGCTGGAACGTGGAACTTTCCCCAATCTCGCTGTTCAGCGCAATGTCGGCCAACTCCAGATATTTACCCACGAAGGCCTTTTCCTCGCCCGTCCAGTGCTCCTTTACGTCCAATATGTTCCCAAAACGGGGAACCAAGAACAGCTCCGCACGCAGAGGCGTCCCTGCGACTTTCGCGGGTTGATAGTGCTCTGCTGAATAAGGAACGTTTTTTTTGACCTTTTTTGACATTGGGTTATATAACTAGATAACTTTTCATAAAACGAGGATGCTTCCCACTGGCATATTTAATGCCTTAATCACTGGCGGGAAGCGCAACAGAGAAGCTGGACTCGATTTCTCCATCGAAGTGAGTTGACGCGCATCTAATAAGTGGACGGCCCATGCTGAACATTTCCATTCGCCGCAAAGCCAGGCAGTTTGGCGCGCTGGTGCGGGAGTCAGCCCTCACGCCACGGACGGGCAGCTTCTACAAACCACTCCTGGTCCGCGAAAAAGAGCTTGGGGTCACATTTATCGGCCACAGCAGTTTCTTTATCCAGATGGGCGGCAAGAATCTCCTCATCGATCCCAACTACGCCCGCTGGCTGATCCTGCTTAAGCGACTCAAGCATCCCGGATTGAAAATGAAGGACCTGCCGCCGATTGACTATGTTCTTGTCACTCATGCGCACATGGACCATCTGCACCGTCCGTCGTTGCGCACCATCGCGCGTTTAACGCGCAAGTCGCGCGGAGAGGCGCCTGTGATCCTGGTGCCTCGTTCGGTCGGGGACCTGGTGCGCCGCATGGGATATCAGAAGGTAGTGGAATTGGACACCTGGGAGAATTTTCGCGAAGACCACCTTGAGATCACGCATGTTCCTTCGCGCCACTGGGGCGCGCGCATGATTAAGGATTTTCATCGCGGCTTTGGCGGATATGTCCTGCGCGCGGGCAAACACTCGGTTTATCACGCTGGAGATACGGCATACTTTGACGGATTCAAGGAGATAGGAACGCGCCTCAAACCGGAGTTGGCGCTATTGCCGATTGGCGCTTACCATCCTCCGGCATTTCGGAATGTGCATACCTCGCCCGAAGATGCCATACAAGGGTTCCTCGACCTGAAGGCCCGGTACATGGTCCCCATGCACTACGGCACATTTCGCCTTTCTCACGAACCGGTGCATGAGCCGATTGAGCGGTTGCTCTCCGCGGCCAAAACTGCGGGATTGAGCGATCGGGTCTTTGTGCTGGAAGAGGGAAAGACGCGGATCTTTCCTCCGGGAAAATAAGCCCGCGACGCTTTCTTTGCACAAGCACTCTGTAAATATTTCACCATGCCAGAAGCACGCGCAGATCTCGGACGTTATTGCCGGTTGGCCCGGTAACGATCGCGTCCCCCAGGGCTTCAAAGAACGGGGTGCTATCGAAATTCTTCAGGGCGGCGGCAGGATCGAGGCCGGCTTCTCTTGCTCTTAAAACTGTACTGCCATCCACAACCGCTCCGGCTGCGTTACTATTGCCGTCGATGCCGTCGGTTCCCGCGCTCAGGATGGTGATGTTCTCTCCCGCAATTTTCTCGGCGCAGTACAAAGCGAATTGCTGATTGCGTCCGCCTCTGCCTCCCTTGCCTTCGACTTTTACCGTGACCTCTCCGGCGGAGATGATGCAGGCGCGGGAGACCCCTTTTTGTATGTTGCGCAATTTATCCAGCAGATGCTCCGCCGCTCTTTCATAGTCCCAATCGTCGCAGTCATTTTCAATTTCGACTGCGAAACCATGCTGGCCGGCGAGTGCTGCCGCGGCCCTGGCGGCGGTCATGCTTGAAAGGACGGTCCACCAGCGCGAGCGGACGAATGCGGGCTCGTCCTTCTTCGGGGTCTCTTCCAGTGCTCGCTCTTCGAACAGCCCGCGCACGCTCGCCGGCAAGGAAGGCATCAGCTCATATCTTTCTGCGATTTCATAGCACTCCGCCGTGGTGGATGGATCGGGCATGGTGGGGCCGGAGGCGAGAGCGTCCAGGGCATTCTCCGGCACATCTGAGACCAGAACGCTTATCTGCTGCGCGGGATAGGCGGCTTGCGCCATTCTGCCTCCCTTGGTGGCGGAGAGGTGCTTGCGGATGGTATTGATCTCCCTGATCGGCGCCCCTGAAAGGACCAGCGCTCCATAGGTGGCCACCAGATCGTCCAGCGGGACCTCGGCATCCAGCGGCTTCTCCACCATGGCGGAAGCGCCCCCGCTGATGAGGTAAATCACCAGCGCGTGTTCATCGAGCGTATTGAGCATCCTGAGAATGGCTTCCGCGGCGCGAGTCGATTCCGCGTTGGGCAGCGGATGACCTCCCTGAAAATAGCGGAAGCCATGTACCTGTCTTTGCGGTGGATGCGCGGAGACGACGATCCCGCTCAGCGCAGGGCCGGTGAGCGAGGCCAGGAACTCGACCATGGGATATGCGGCCTTTCCCATGCTGATCGCGACCACGCGGGAATAGCTGCTGAGATCGTGCAAATCTTCACAGATGCGCAATACTCCGCGGGAATATTCCAGCTTTTGCCGCAGGATGCCGGGAAGCTCAATCTGGGCCAGAGTGCGCGTGAATATCTCCCGCGCCAGCTCGCGCATCGCTGAAAAGCTAGCCGGATTCATTGCCGGTGCGTGGCCGGCCCCACGAAATTAGCTCGTATCCATTCCTCGATTGCATTGCGCATCAGCGGGAGTTTGCCCTCGAAGAAATGGTCGGCGCCTTCTATCAGATATATTTTTTTTGGCTCCGGGGCCTGGGCAAAAAGTTTCTCCAGATGCTCCACCGCTCCATATTGGTCGCGGCTGCCGCTGACGAACAGCTTGGGTTTGTTGCAATCAGCCAGGAAGGAATAGTTGTAGCTTCGTCCCTCGGCGGAGACGGGGGTACCCAGCGAGATTACGCCCGCGACCTGCGGATCGGGACAGGCGGCGCGCAGGCCGGTGGCGGCTCCAAAGGAGAAGCCGGCAAAGATGAGCGGCACGCCGTAGGCTTCGCTCATCCAGTCCAGTGCGACGCGCACATCGTCGATCTCGCCGCGTCCTTCATCATGTTTGCCATCGCTGAGTCCGGTGCCGCGAAAGTTGAAGCGCAGCACGGGAAAACCGAAGCCGCTCAGGGCCTTCATGGCATGGTAGACAACCTTGTTATGCATGGTACCGCCATAAAGCGGATGCGGATGAGTGACCACGGCGGCATAGGCCGGCTTTGGATCGCCCACATTAAGCAGCGCCTCCAGCTTGCCTTCCGCTCCGTTCAGGAAAAAAGATCTGATTTCCGATGGCATGGATGTGATGTTCGCAAACCAATCATTCTACGTGATGCAAAAGTCCGAGCGATGGACGAATTGCGGCAGCGCGATTTCCCGGGTCACCGGTCTCTGGTATCGTCGCCGGCGCACACTGAGGCAGCGGCCTTGTCAGCCCGCTGAAAAGATGCGTATTCTGGCCGCATGGACCTGATCACCCTCACGCGGGAATTGGTGGACATCGAATCCATCACCAACCATGAACAGGAAGTTGGGGAGTATCTGCTGCGCTATCTCGGCGAGTTGGGATATCGCGCCGAAGCCATGCCGGTGGAGGGAGAGCGATTCAACGTATACGCTACCGCCAATGGAACGCGCCCGGAGCTCGTTCTCTCCACCCATATGGATACCGTCCCGCCGTTTATCGCCTCCTCGGAAGATGATGAAAATATCTATGGACGCGGCTCCTGCGATGCCAAGGGCATTATCGCCGCACAGATCGCCGCCGCCGAGCGGCTGCGCGGCATGGGCGCGCAGGTTGGTCTGCTGTTTCTGGTGGGAGAGGAGCGGGATTCGACCGGAGCCCATGCGGCCAACCTCCAGTCGCCCGGCTGCCGCTTTCTAATCAATGGAGAGCCCACGGAAAACCATATCGCGCTTGCCTCCAAGGGCACGCTGCGCGCCGTGGTGACCGCCTCCGGAAAGATGGCCCATTCCGCATACCCTCATCTTGGAGAATCCGCCATTGAAAAGCTGATTGAAGCCCTTCATCGCCTGCTGCGGATGCCGCTGCCGGAAAACCCGGAGATCGGCCCCGTCACCTTCAATATCGGGGTGATTGAAGGCGGACGCGCGCCCAACGTGGTCCCGGACCATGCCCAGGCCCAGCTATTGTTCCGATTGGTCGGCCCCACCGAGCAATTGCGAAAGGATATTTTGAACACCGTCGGCGATCTCGCGGATGTGGAATTTACCCTGGAGATTCCATACATGAGGTTCAAAGAGATTCCGGACCTGCCCACCATGGTGGCCGCATTTACCACCGACATTCCCGCGCTTACCAATTGGGGAGAGCCATTCCTGCTGGGACCAGGCTCCATTCATGTGGCCCATACCACCGGGGAATATCTCTCCAAAAAGCAGCTTCATGAGGCGGTCGATCTCTATGTGCGGGCCGCGCAACATCTGCTTTCGAAGTGATCTACTCGGGAAGCTGCCGCATAAATGCTTCGGACCGGCGCATCTCGACCGCTGGGCTGCGATAAACTGGAAGCATGAGCAGCGAATCCACCAACTCTCTGGTCCACGCCTCATCCGCGTATCTGCGTTCCGCCATGCGCCAGCCGATCCAGTGGCATCAATGGGGAAGCGAGGCCTTTGAAAAGGCGCGGCGGGAAGACAAGCCGGTGCTGCTCGACAGTGGCGCGGTATGGTGCCACTGGTGCCATGTGATGGACCGCGAGTCCTATGACAATCCCGAGGTGGCGGAGATCATCAACCAGAACTTTATCGCCATCAAAGTGGACCGCGACGAACGTCCCGATGTGGACAGCCGCTATCAGGCTGCGGTCTCGGCGATCAGCGGACAGGGAGGTTGGCCGCTGACCGCATTCCTCACGCCCGATGGTCGTCCTTTCTTTGGAGGGACATATTTCCCGCCGGAAGACCAGTGGGGCCGCCCTGGATTCAAGCGCGTCCTGCTTTCCATCGCGAAGGCTTACAAGGAGCAGCATGGCGAGGTGCTGGAATCGGCCGAGAGCGTGATGGCGGCCATCGCCCAGGCCGAGTCCTTTGCCGGACGCTCGGGAGAGCTCCGCGCCGGCAGCGTCGATCGCATGGTCGAGGCCGCAATCAAGATGTTCGATCCGCAAAATGGCGGCTTCGGTTCAGCGCCCAAGTTTCCCCATCCCTCGATTCTGGACCTGTTGCTCGATCATCTTGCCCGCACCGGCGACGAACAGGTGCGACGGGTGGTCACCACCACGCTCGATAAGATGGCGCTGGGCGGCGTCTATGACCAGCTTGCGGGAGGCTTCCATCGCTACTCGGTCGATGAGCGCTGGGTAGTGCCGCACTTCGAGAAGATGTCGTACGACAACTCCGAGCTGCTGAAGAATTATGTGCATGGTCATCAGGTGACCGGAAACGAATTTTACGCGCACATCGCCAAAGATATAATCCGCTGGATGGATGAGTGGTTGAGCGACCGTCAGCATGGCGGCTTCTATGGATCGCAGGACGCCGATTATTCCATGCACGACGACGGCGATTATTTCACCTGGACTCTGGCGGAAGCTCGCGAAGTGCTGCAAGGGGAAGAGTTGCAGGCGGCGGCTTATTACTATGACATCGGCGAAGTCGGCGAGATGAGTCACGATCCGCAGAAAAATGTGCTGTACGTACGCGCCACCCTCGACCAGGTTGCGACCCGCCTGGGGAAGAGCCGGTACGAGGCAGAGCAACTGCTCGATGCCGCGCGCACCCGGATGCTGCAAGCGCGGCTGAAACGTCCCACTCCCTATGTGGACAAGACCGTGTATGTGAGCTGGAACAGCCTGTGCATCTCGGCATATCTCGCTGCCGCCAGGGTCCTGGATTTACCGGAAGCCAAAAAGTTTGCTCTGCGCTCGCTCGACCGCGTTCTGGGCGAGGCCTGGAATGACGAGCAGGGGCTGCTGGCGCACGTGATCGCCTATTCGGATTCGCAGGCGCCCTCCCACAGGCTCCCCGGGCTGCTCGACGATTACGCCTTTACCGCCATCGCCTGTCTTGATGCCTACGAATCCACCTCGGACCTCAACTATTTTCGTTTTGCACAAAAGATCGTCGATTCCATGATCGAGCGGTTGT
>CAYTQA010000090.1:0-10301 GCA_964439495.1 uncultured Terriglobales bacterium
GGGCCCGCATTTGCCAAATCCAAACGTCGCCTGCAAAACTGTGAGGCATGAGAGCTGTGGTGCAGCGAGTGCTCCGGGCCAGCGTGACCGTTGGGACGTCCGTGGTGGGTGAAATCGAAGACGGGCTTCTGGTGTTTCTGGGGATGTCCAGAAGCGACCAGCCGACGGACGCCGATTATCTAATGGACAAGATCGTTGGGCTGCGCATCTTTGAAGACGAAAACGGCAAGATGAACCGCAGCGTTGCCGAGATCGCAGGCTCGGTGCTGATGGTCTCACAGTTCACCCTGTATGGGGACATGCGCCGGGGAAAGCGCCCATCGTTTGACGAGGCCGCCCGCCCGGAAGAGGCGCGCCGGCTTTATCAATATGCCATCGAGAGGGTGCGCGCGGCAGGGGTCCGCTGCGAGACCGGCGAATTTCAGGCGGAGATGCAGGTATCGCTGGTCAATGACGGGCCAGTCACGATCCTGCTGGATTCGACCAAAGCATTCTAACCAGACCCTAAAAATCCTGGGTCGTGGGCAAATCAGCTAGCAATTCCAAAAGAGGTCAATCGTGCAGGCGGGTACGAATGCGGCGGCGTTGAGTGGTGCTGCGGATTGCATTCGCAAGAGCGCGGCTCAGGTCAAAGGAATCCTTGCGCGCAATGCTCCAATCGTTTCCTAACTCGCCAGTAACGCCGGCTTCCTCAATGGATTTCGAGGACTCGCGATCTCCGCCGACGAAGATAATGTGCGCTTCTCTATCGGCCCCACACACGGATTTCGCAATCTCAACCGCGTCATGGCGTGAAGTATTCACAATGACTATGGAATAATCGGCGGCTGAAGTAATGCGGCGGTAACAGTCCGCATCCTGACACTCCTCCCATTGCAGATGGGCGGATGCCGCAATATCGCTGATGATTCCATGCAACATTGTGCGCGGGTCCAGATTGTCCACTAGCAATACTTTTAGCATGAATTTTTAAACCAGTGGCAAACCCAAAAGCGCTCGCGCAGTCCACTGCTTCAGGACGTCGGTCGTGGGAGACATCACATCGGCAGCGCGGGCATCGCGCAGGAGCCGGGAAAGTTTTCCATTCTCTCTATATCCGCTCCCCCCACAGAGCGTCATCGCGAGGTTTGAGACGAAGACTACGGTTTCGGCCGCCAGGATGCGTGGGAGCGCCTCGGGCTTACCCTTATCGCCCGCCGCACAGGCAGAATAGAGCATGTCCCGGAAGCGCTGGATTGCGATCCACATGTCGGCCAGATGCACCTGCACTATGGAGTTCTCCTGCAACCTCTCTCCCGAATGGGAATAGGTGCGCGTCCGAACATGGTTGAGGGCAATGTCGAAAGCTGCCTGGGCGATGCCCAAATAGGTCCCCGCCATTGCCACCAGGAAAAAAGGAGCGATAATTTCGAAGACAAACCACATCTCATCGCCTTCCTCGCCGAGTAAATTATTTTTAGGGATTTTGACGCCCTCCAGTCTCAGCCCGCGCGACGAATTTCCACGCATGCCGAAACAATTCCAACCCGAGGGCCAGCGGATTCCCGGCCGGTTTTTCTCGACGATAAACATACCGGAGAGAGACGCAAAAGACCGAGCATTCTCAATCGATTTCAGCGCTCCTTGAAGAGCAGCCGACGCCCATGAATTTCAAAAGGCTGGTTCAGCACCAGGTTGATGGCTTCGGTGTAGGCGATATGCTCCTGCTCCAGAATGCGCGCCGCCAATGCGTGCTCATCGTCGCCGGGCAGCACGGGCACGGATTTCTGCAGCACGATGGGCCCATGATCGAGATTTTCATCCACAAAATGGACGGTGCACCCGCTGATCTTCACGCCATACTCGAACGCCTGTCTCTGCCCATCGAGTCCGGGAAAGGCCGGCAGCAGGGAGGGATGAATATTCAGGATACGCTGTGGATAAGCGGCGATGAACTCCGGAGAGAGCAGGCGCATGTAGCCCGCCAGGCAAACCAGTTCCACATTGTGCTCGCGCAGGCAAGCGACGATTTGAGCGTCGTGCTCCGCCCGGGAAAGTCCCTTGGACTGGACCACGTGCGCGTTGAGCCCGCGATCCTCTGCCGCTGCAATCCCCGGCGCATAGGCTTTATTTGAGATTACGACGGCGATCTCCGCGTTGCGAATGCGCCCGGCGGCGATCGAATCGGCGATGGCAATAAAATTCGAACCGCGTCCGGAGAGGAGAATGCCCAGGCGTTTCAAGTTGCGCGTGTCAGCTTTCAAGCCAGATTAGTGTAATGCAAGAGGCCGTGAGTGAGATGGCAATCGGATGAGGGACACTACGAATACATCACCTTGCGGTCGCCCTTCACGATCCGTCCAATGAGATAGCTTTTCTCTCCAGCGCGGTCAAGCAGTCCCTGCACCTTTTTAAATTTCGCCGCGGGGACGATCAGCACCATTCCGATGCCCATATTGAAGGTGCGCATCATCTCTTCCTGCGGAACATTGCCCAGCTTCTGTAGATGGGTAAAGATGGGCAGCACCGGCCAGCGACCCAGTTCCACCACCGCCCCAGTGCCCTTCGGCAGTACCCGAGGCAGATTGTCGGTGATGCCGCCGCCGGTAATGTGGGCCATGCCCACCACCCCTTCGGCGTCCACCAGACGGCGCACGATGGGCCAGTAGCTGCGGTGGGTCTTCATCAGCGCGTTGCCGGCCTTGTCCTTGATCTCATTCACATATTCGTCCGGCTTATATCCGGCCACTTCAAACAGGAGCTTGCGCGCCAGGGAATAGCCGTTGGTGTGCAGCCCGGTGGAAGGCAGCCCGACAAGAATGTCACCGACCTCCACTTTGGCGCCGGTGAGGATCTTCTCGCGCTCCACCACCCCCACAATAAAGCCGGCGAGATCATACTCTCCGTCGGGATAGAAGCCGGGCATCTCGGCGGTCTCCCCTCCGATGAGGGCGCAGCCATTCTGTTTGCAGGCATCCGCCAGGCCGGCGATGATCTTCTCAATCACCTCCGGATCTAGTTTGCCGCTGGCCAGGTAATCCATGAAGAACAGCGGAGTGGCGCCCTGCACGATGATGTCATTCACGCAGTGGTTCACCAGGTCCGCGCCGATGGCATGATGCATGTTCATCTGGAAGGCGACCTTGAGCTTGGTGCCCACGCCGTCGGCGCTCGAGACCAGCACGGGCTCGCGATACTTTTTGGTGTCCACCGCGAAAAGACCGCCGAAGCCGCCGATTTCGCTCAGCACGTTTTTGCCAAAGGTCCGCTTGGCCAGATATTTAATGCGCTGCTTGGTGCGCTCGGCGCGGGAGATGTCCACTCCGGCGTCGGCATAGGTGAGGGTGCGAGGTTTCACTGTAGCTGGGCTTTTCGCTGCTGCTGATGTCTTTTGTGGGGCCAAGGACTGTCAAGTTCCTTCTGCGGGCGGCGCCGAAGTATTCAGGGAAGATTGATTTTAACATCGAAGAGACGGCCTCAAAGTGGTCGCCGAAAAAAATTGTAGACAGGCCGGAATGCGGCAATCAGGGACGCGCGCCCAGCCGCGCCCAGCGCGTGTTCCCGAAGAAATGGGCGGCCACGGAGGCATAGAAGCGGAGCTGGTGAGCGGGATCGTGATTGAGCCAGGCAAAGCTGGGAGCGTCGTACGACCAGAAGATCATGAGTGGTTTGCCGATTACGTTCTCTTCCGGCACCGTTCCCCAGAAACGGCTGTCTTCCGAGTGCTCACGATTGTCCCCCAGCATGAACAGGCGTCCCGCCGGGACCGCAACTTCGTCCATCTCTTCCCTGCCGGAGGTGAGGGCGTAAGGCTCCTCCACCGGCCTGCCATTCACGTAGAGAACGCCGGCATGGATCGCGATCTCGTCGCCGCCGGAGGCCACCACGCGTTTTAAAAAGATTTGCTGAGGGTCCATCGGACTGCGAAAGGCGACAATTTCTCCGCGCGCAACCTTGCGCCATCGCGGAAGATGAAGATGGGTATAAGGGACCACGGGAGCATAAGGAAATTTGACCAGGAAATAGTGGTCGCCCACCAGCAGCGTTCGTTCCATCGAGGCCGTGGGGACCATCGCCAGCTCCCCGACGAAGAGATAAATCAGCAGGATCGCGCCGCTGAACCCGGCCAGGCACATGCCGGCGCGCCGCAGTTTGCTTGCATGGAGATTGGGAGCTTTAGAGTGAATGCGCCATATGCTACATGGCCAAGCCAAGTAGCCCAATCGGGCATTTCACTCAGGAAAGGCCAGAGAACCGCTTTAGACCGAAGACGCAGAGGCGGGCTTTGCGGAGAACTTTCCGCTTTCTTTTTGATTTTGGCCAGCTACTTCGCGGCTGGGAGGGCGAGGAAATTTTCAATCAACTTCTTGCCGGCCGCGGTCAGCACGCTCTCCGGATGGAACTGCACGCCTTCCACCTGATACCTGCGATGACGAAGTCCCATAATCACCTGCTTGCCGTGATCGCGGGTCTGGGCGGAGATCTCCAGCTCCTGCGGCAGTCCTTCTTCCGAGACAACCAGGGAATGATAACGCGTGGCCGTGAACGGCTTCTCCACCCCGGCAAAGATGGTCCTGCCGTCGTGCTCGATACTGCTGGTCTTGCCGTGCATCACGTTCTGCGCACGCACCACCTTGCCGCCGAATGCGGCCCCGATCGCCTGATGTCCCAGGCAGACCCCAAGCACCGGGACCTTGCCAGCAAAATGCTTGATCAGATCGATGCTGATCCCGGCCTCCTGCGGCGTGCATGGCCCGGGCGAAACCACGATCCGCTCCGGCTTGAGCTCTTCGATCTCCCTGATCGTGGTCTGGTCGTTGCGCCGCACCACCACCTGCTTTCCGGCCTCGCCAATGTATTGGACGAGATTGAAGGTGAAGGAATCGTAATTGTCGAGGACAAAAATCATGAGTCAGAAGCGCTGCTTATTTCTACAGTATATCTTCACGCCATCGGCCCAGAGCGGATGAGCACGGCTTCGCCAGCCAAGAATTGATGTGCGATTCCGGCGAAGCCCAAGGCATCTCATTTCCGGCGAAGCGGGAATTTGCGCAAAACGCTGCTGCACGAATTCCCGTCTCTGCCCGGATGAAAGTTAAGACTTTCGCTACCGCCGATGAATATAAAACTACTTCGCCTTGAATGGGACCGAGAGTTTTGTGTTCTCCCACTCCAGCACCAGGTTCGCGGTGTCGTCGCTCTGCTTATCGAACGATATCGTGAACTGCTCGACGGGATGATCGAGACTCGACTTCTGCATGTCCACACGCGCCAGGTCCTGCGATGGATCGTAGTTCGTGCCCCATTGTCCGGTCTGCTTGTTAATGATCAGCTTCCATGTGCCTTCCGAGGGCAAGGTCCACAGCGTGTACTTGCCCGCGGGGACATTCGCGCCGCCGATGTCCAGGTCAGTCTCAGTGGTCAGCGTGGTGGCTTCATTCGCTCCGGTGCGCCACACCTTGCCATAAGGCACCAGGCCACCCATGATCTTTCTGCCCTTGGCATAAGGACGGCTGTAATCGATAGTGATTTTCTTTCCCTTGAGCGCGACTTCGGCGTTCCCCGGCGGGCTGGGCCGCTTGCTTTTGTCCTGCGGGGGGTTTTGCGCGATGGCGAGGGACGCCAGCATGAACACCAGAACTGTAACGATTGCGTATCTCTGTCGCATGGTTTCCTTCCTTCTGTGAATGCCAGATCGGGCCGGAATTCAGGCCTCCATTCTATTTCATTTCATGGGTGTACCGGATTTGACTGCGCTTTCCGCGATGCGAGTGGACATTTAAACGCAATTCCCTCCCATCCGCCCGATAAAAACCTGTGGACTATCTGGTAAACACCCGCCCTGCCTGATAACTAAAGTACAACTCTCGCCATGCACCATCCGGTCTTTCGTGAAAGAGGTAAAACGGTCATACTTTTCAGCAGGTTACGCACCCAACCGAAAATTTCTCTCGCGGCGACTGCAAATGCGGCCCGAGATTAAAGTGAGGCAAGTCATGAAAAAGCACCTTGGTCTCGTATTGTTGTGTTGTTCCGCCGCGATGGCGCAGAATCAAGCCGCGCCGGCGAATCCGTCCACGGCCGTGGCGAACAAGCCAGCCGCGCCGGCCACCTCGGTTTCACGCACCGCCAAAGCGGTGAATTATCCCCGCAAGGGCAATCTCAAGGTCAGCTTCCAGGGCACCGAATTGATGTCCGGGGCGAGCGGCGAAGCCAAGGTGGAGAACAAGGGTGGCCGCGTAGAGATCGAAGCCCGCTTAGAGGGTCTCGACCCGGCCACCAAGTTTGGCCTGGAGTATCTCACCTACGTGCTCTGGGCGATTTCGCCCGAGGGACGCGCCGTGAATCTGGGAGAAGTGGAGCTCGATCATGGCAAGAGCCATGTGCGCGCCATCCTCGAAATGCAGACCTTTGGCCTGATCGTTACCGCGGAGCCCTATTTTGCGGTGAACCAGCCGGGCAACATGGTGGTGATGGAAAACGTGGTCCCGGCGGGGATGGCCCAGCAGGAAACCATCGACGCCAAGTATGAACTGTTGGGACGCGGCAACTACTCCTCCACCAACACGCGCATTCAGGACGCAATCTTCGGCATCGACCGCAAGACCCCACTCGACCTTTTTGAGGCCCGCAACGCGGTGCGCATCGCCCATATCGCCAACGCCGATAAATATGCCCCTTCCATTCTGACCAAGGCGGAGCAGCAACTGCGCCAGGCGGAAGAGGCTTACGCCAACAAGCAGGGCAAGAACGCCATCTCCACCGCCGCCCGCGAAGCGGTGCAGACCGCCGAAGAGGCGCGCGTAATGTCAGTCAAGCAGAAGATGGAAGAGGATGCGCAGGCCCAGGCCGCCGCCGAGAAGAAGGCGATGGAAGAGCGTGCAGCTCAGGCCCGTGTCCAGGCCGAGGCCGAAAAGAAAGCCCTGGAAGAACGTGAAGCCCAGGCCAAGGCCGAAGCCGCCGCGGAGATGAAGCGCCGCGAGGACGCGGAAGCCGCTCGCGCCCAGGCGGAAGCCGCCAAAGCGGAAGCCGAGCGCATGAAGCAGCAGGCCGAACAAGCCAAACAGGAAGCTCTGGCGGCCGCACAGCAGGCCGCGCGTGAAAAGCAGGAAGCGGAGGCCGCCAAGGCGGCAGCCGTCGCCCAGCAGCAACAGCTTGCGGTTGAGGCGGACAAGGCGCGCAGCGCCGCACAGGAATCCGACCGGCTCCGCCAACAAGCCGAGAAGGACAAGGCCGATCTGCGCGCCCGTCTGCTCCAGCAGCTCAATACCATCCTCTCCACGCGAGACAGCGCCCGTGGATTGATCGCCAACATGTCCGATGTTCTCTTCGAGACCGGCAAATTTGAGCTGCGGCCCGAAGCCCGCGAGCGGCTGGCGAAGGTCTCCGGCATCGTGCTCGCCTATCCCAGCCTGCACCTCGCGGTGGAAGGCTATACCGACAGCATCGGCAGCGATGAATACAATCAACTGCTCTCCGAAAGGCGCGCCCAGGCGGTCCGCGATTACATGGTGCAGCAGGGGATTGGGAGCGGTTCCATTATCGCGCGCGGCTTGGGCAAGACCGCGCCCATCGCCTCCAATGACACTCCGGAAGGGCGCCAGAAGAACCGCCGGGTTGAACTGGTGCTCTCGGGCGACGCCATCGGCATGAACTCCGCCGACGCACAGCAAACCCTTGCTGCCGCTCCCGGCACCACGGCAACAAACACTTCCGCTCCGGCCAACGTACCGCAACAGTAATATCTGGCGACCGCGACCCGGAAGATTAGCCGTTCATCTGACCAATGCGGCGCCCGAAAGGGCGCCGCATTTTTGCTGGAAACAACTCTAAAAAGAATCACGGTTGACTTCCGCACTGGGCCGCCTTAAAACGGAAGTAACACTGTTTCCTCATTACCTCTTTCCAGACAGGGTTACTGGTGTCTTAATAGAGCTTAAGAAAACCAGGAGGGTTTCACGGGACCTGGCCTATGCTGTGGCCATGGTCCGCAGCGGAGAGAAGAACAAATCGATCATCAACCAGATTGCCAGTGTTCGCTGCGCAAAATGCGGGAAGGTCTTCAACGTTACTGAGATAAACAAAGACGGGGTCCATACGGACCGCCTGAATGTGCTCAAGGTATTTCAATCACACGTTTGCGGACCCATGGATAAATCGAACGCTGAGCTGTCGGCATAACCTTGTACCAATTCAGGACCTTCGATCGCCATGGCCAACCTCAAGCTTATAGTCTCGCTCACTACCCAGGAAAATGATTATCAGCGCGCCCAGGCGGCAGCGGCAACGGAAGCTGCCCAGCGCCTTGGAGTGGAACTCCAGGTCCTGTATGCGGAAAATGACAGCGTAAAACAAAGCCAGCAACTGCTGGAAATCATTCAGTCATCTTCCTCTCGTCCGGATGGAATTGTGATTCACCCTGTCGGCACGGGATTGATTCACGTGGCCCAGGCTGCGGCCGCCGCGGGGATTGGCTGGGCCATCGTCAATCATCAGGTGGATTATCTTTCGGGTCTTCGAATAAAGCACTCGGTCCCGCTGTTCCAGATCAGCTTCGATCAGGAAGAAACAGGGCGCGTTCAAGGCCGGCAGTGTGCCACGCTTCTTCCGGAGGGCGGAACGATATTGTACATTCAGGGGCCAACCTCAAGTGCGGTCGCGGCGCAGAGGCTGAAAGGCATGCAGCGCACCAAGCCTGACAACATTCAGATGCGGATGATCCGTGGGGCGTGGACCGAACAGAGCGGATATAAAGCGGCTTCCTCGTGGTTGAGCCTGTCCACTTCCCATCAGGTCCCGATTCAGATGATTGCAAGCCAGAATGATGCCATGGCCATGGGCGCGATCAAGGCCCTCAATGCCCAAACCATCGGGGCGGCGCGGGAAAAATTGCTGCAGGTGCCGTTTATAGGTTGTGATGGGGTCCCGGAGGTGGGGCAGGAGTGGGTCCGCAGGGGCGTGCTTGCCGCTACCATCATTATGCCGCCGCTCGCCGGGGACGGCGTCGCAACCCTGGTGGGAGCGCTCCGGAGCGGAGCACAGCCACAGGAGAAGACCATTGTTGCGCCAACCTCCTATCCTTCTCTTGAGAAGCTGAAGGCCTCCGTACCCAGGCGGGAACCGTCCCAGGCCGCAGGCAAATAAACCTGCGCCGCTCCGCATAGCGCGCACCACTTGCCTGCGTTATGCGCTTTCGATGCTCACCTTCATCTTGCCTACACGCCAGATTCGATCGCAGTATTCCCGTATGGAACGGTCGGAAGAAAATTTGCCCATCCTGGCGCTGTTCAGGATCGACATGCGCGTCCATGCCTTCTGGTCCTGGTATGCCTCTCCCACGCGCTGCTGGCAATCCACATAAGACTGATAATCAGCCAGCACGCAATATTCGTCGCGCGACAGCAGCGAGCCGATCAGCGGCTGGAACAGGTAAGCGTCGCCGCCCGAAAACTGCCCGGAGGCAAGACCGTCAATGATCTGGCGCAGCTCAGGGTTCTTCTGGTAATACTCTCGCGGATCGTATCCCCGGTCCTTGAGCGCAAACACCTCGTCGGTGGTGAGGCCGAACATGAAGAAGTTCTCCGCTCCAACCTCGTCGCGAATCTCTATATTGGCGCCATCGAGCGTGCCGATGTTCAGCGCCCCGTTCATGGAAAACTTCATGTTCCCTGTCCCCGAAGCTTCCTTGCCCGCGGTTGAAATCTGCTCCGAGACCTCCGCCGCCGGATAGACCCGCTGGCCCACGCTCACGCTGTAATTGGGTAAAAACACGACCTTCAGCCGCCCGCGAATCTCGGGATCGTTATTCACCACCTCGGCCACGGAATTGATGAGCTTCACGATCAGCTTCGCCATGGCATACCCCGGGGCGGCCTTTCCGCCGAAGATAAACGTGCGGGATGGAATGGAAAGATCGGGGTCCCGCTTCAGGCGGTTGTAGAGGGCGATGATATGCAGCACGTTCAGGTGCTGGCGCTTGTACTCATGGATGCGCTTGACCTGCACCTCGTAAATCGAGTGCGGGTCCACCACGATTCCCAGCGTCTCCTTGATATAGGAAGCCAGATCGAGCTTGCAGGCATGTTTCACCTCCCGCCAGCGTTGGCAAAATTCTTCGTCCCCGGCAAGGGGCTCCAGCTTCCTGAGCATGCTCAGATTCGTGATCCAACCGGAGCCTACCTTCTCGGTAAACAGTTGCGACAAACGTGGATTGCTCAATACCAGCCAGCGCCGCGGAGTCACGCCGTTGGTGACGTTGGTGAACTTGTCCGGCCACAACTCAAAAAAGTCATGCAGAAGATGCCGCTTGAGCAGCTCCGTAT
>CAYTQA010000091.1:0-2094 GCA_964439495.1 uncultured Terriglobales bacterium
AGTTACGCACCATTTACAATAGCGGCCAATCGTCCGCGTTATACAGGAGATCTTATGTCAGCGATTCAATGCTGTTTTTTCTGGACCATCATGCTGGTCTTTGGGGGCGCTGCCCTGGCGCAAAACGCCAGCCACGAGGCAGGTTGGGCCAACAAAAGATCTTCATGGCTGGAATTGGAGCCGCGGCAGCACGACCAGGTATTCCAGTTCGCGGAGAATTATAAGGGCTTTATGCGCGTGGCCAGGACCGCCAACACCTCCACGCGGGAGATCGTCCGCCTGGCCAAGGCCGCGGGCTTCAGCGAATTTACCGCCCCCGCGCAGGTGAAACCCGGAGCGCGCCTGATTGTCCCGGCACGGGACCGGGCGGTCCTGCTCGCGGTGATCGGCTCGGAGCCGATCGTCAATGGCTCGCGGGTGGTCGGCTCCCACCAGGACAGCCCGCACCTGAACCTGAAGGCGCGTCCGATCTATTCTGCGGACGGTTTCGCGCTTTTCAAGACCGTCTATTATGGCGGCATTAAGAAGTATCAGTGGGCGAATCGCTCGCTGGCGCTGCTGGGACGCGTTGATACGACAGATGGACGCAGCATTGAGGTCTCCATCGGGCTTAAGGACGGCGAACCGGTCTTTGTGATCCCCGACGCCGCGCCCCATTCCGACAAAGACCTGCGCACCCGCACGTATACCGACGTCCTGACCGGGGAAGAGCTGGACCCGGTCGCAGGCAGTATTCCGGGGGCGGGCACGGTCGCGCAGCAGGTCCTCGACCAGATCAAAGCCACCTATAAGATTGCCGAGGAAGATCTGGTGAGCGCCGAGCTGGAGTTGGTCCCAGCCGAGCAGCCGCGGGATGTGGGCGTGGACCGCGGATTGATCGGGGCCTATGGGCAGGACGATAAGCTCTCGTCCTATTGCGCGGTCCGCGCCATTCTCGACCAGAAGGGGACCCCGCGGTTTACCTCGCTCGCGTATATCTCCAATTTCGAGGAAGTTGGATCGGTCAATAACACCGGGGCCTCGTCGCAACTGCTCAACAGCACCTTTGCGCAACTGATCGCCGCACAGCGCGGGGCCGCGTATCACGATCTGGATTTACGGAAGGCGCTGCGGAATTCGCAGGTAATCTCGGCGGACACTAATGACGGCGTCAATCCCATCTTTCCCAATATCAATGAGCCGACGAATGCCGCGCGGCTGGGCTACGGCGTGACCATCAAGCGCTATCACGCGGGCTTCGACGCAAATTCAGAGTACATCGCGAAAATCCGCGGCATCCTCGACCGCAACAATATCCCGTGGCAGACCCACACGCCCAAGGTGGATGTGGGCAGCGGCGGCACGATTGGCGGCTTTATGTCCATGCAGGACATGGAGGTGATCGATCTCGGCGTACCTCTGCTCTCCATGCATGCTCCCTTTGAGATGTCGTCCAAGGTGGATTTGTGGAATTTTTATCGCTTCATGGCGGCCTTTTTTCAATCGTGATTGGACCCGGACCGAGGCTAAAGCCTCGATTTCAACATCCTTACGCCCGGCTGAAGCGGTGCGTTACTGCTTGCCTTTATCCAGCTTCAGGGCGAGGGAATTGATGCAATAGCGCAATCCGGTCGGGGGCGGGCCGTCGTTAAAAACGTGTCCCAGGTGAGCGCCGCAGCGGCTGCACGTCACCTCGGTGCGAAGCATCCCATGGGCGCGGTCCTCGGACTCCGAGACTGCCGCGCCTTGCGCCGGCGCGGTAAAGCTGGGCCAGCCGCAATGGGACTCGAACTTTGTCTCCGATGTGAAAAGCTCCTCCCCACAGCAGACACAGCGATATATGCCGGGCGATCGTTCGGAGGTATATTCGCCGGTAAAAGGGCGCTCCGTGCCCTTCATCCTGGTTACGTAGTATTGCTCCGGCGTCAGTTGCTCTTTCCATTCAGCTTCTGTTTTTTTTATCTTTTCCATGATTGTGGTTCCTGTCCATTGGATGACGAAGCGCCTTCGAAAGATGATAACAAGGTTGGCAGGGGCTGAAGGCGTGTGGAGGGGTATGTGAGCCAAGTCCGTAAGGACGGAAGAGACTTTAGCCCGGCACGGGAAAGTGCCGGG
>CAYTQA010000091.1:2194-10217 GCA_964439495.1 uncultured Terriglobales bacterium
GAGCCAAGTCCGTAAGGACGGAAGAGACTTTAGCCCGGCACGGGAAAGTGCCGGGGAAGCGAATTCCGTTACGAGTCCCCGCCAGGGGACGGCATATTTGGCTTCGACGCACAAGAGATGCAGGGCAATGAGTTACAATTCCCGCCATGAATTCCAAAGTTGCGGTGGTTACGGGAAGCTCCAGCGGCATCGGGCTGCTTACCACAATCGAACTTGCCAAAGCCGGATTTACGGTCATTGCGACGATGCGCGATCCGGCGCGCCGCAGCCGTCTTGATCAGGCCATTGCCGGTGAATCCGGCTTCCCCGATCTAAGTAGCCGGATCGAGGTGCGTCGCCTGGATGTAACGGAATTCGAGGCTGTGGCCAAAATTATCGGCGAAATAGTTCGCGACCATCAGCGCCTGGACGTTCTGGTGAACAATGCCGGATTCGCAGTCGCTGGCTTTGCCGAGGACATGACGCTGGAGGAGCTGCGCAAGCAACTGGAGACGAACTTCTTTGGGCACATTGCAGCCACGAAGGCGGCGCTGCCGGTGATGCGCGCGCAGCGCTCCGGACACATCATTATGATCTCCTCCATCCTGGGACAGATCGGCCAGCCGGTCTTGAGCAGCTATAGCGCTTCGAAATTCGCGCTGGAAGGCTGGACGGAGGCGGTGCGCATTGAAATGGCTTCTCTGGGAGTCAAACTCGTGCTGGTGGAACCCGGCGCCTTCGAGACCGATATCTGGACCCGCAATGTGCTGGTCTGCGCGGGGGCGCTTTCGCCGGAATCACCCAATCTGGCCCGCAGCAGGCGTTATGTCGAGGTCACCAAGAAGGCGCCCGCCAAGCGGAAAGCCATCCACGTGGCCCGGCTCGTCATCCGGATTGCGCGGAACCCAAACCCCCGGCTTCGCTACCGTATCGGACACGACGCTGCCGCCGGTTATTGGTTGCGGGCCATGTTGCCCTGGAAAATCTGGGAGAGAATGGTCGAAAAAAAGATGAGGATCATTCCCCAGGAGCGAAGTTAAAAGTCAGAGTGGAGCAGGATGGACGGCTGGATAGAAAACAATTCTGGACGGAAATGCTAGCTGGAGTGCGCGCTCATGCGCGCCTTGGCTGCCGTAGCACGTTCGATAATATCGCCTTGCAATTCAGCCGACCGTTGCAGCAGTCCCTGAAAGCGGGCCAGCAGCTCATGATTTTTCTCTATCAATTGCATAAATTCGGCATAGCTGCGCGCAGCCTGTTGGGCCGCCCTGGCCCGGTTGGCCGGCGGGACCGGCTCTTTCTCAAGCAAGGAAGTTTTGTTCAGCCATTGGTCGATCTCATCGCTGAATGCGATGACGGCAGCACGTTTCTTGGCTGCGGGCCGGTGCACGGGCATCCCATACAGCTCTTCCCACCGTTGCACCGTGCGAACGCCTCGTCCAATATAGTTCCCGATTTCTTTCCAGGAAGTTAGAATTTTGTTCTCAGCCATGGGACACCCAATGAGATGGCAGTTATTGGCATACAGATGTATAGCGGAATTAAGCTAACATCTATTACCGTACTCGGTCCGGGGCCCACTGTACAGCGGTTTTCCGCTGAGGTCAATATGGTTTCTTCATTGCGCCAACCCGCAAGGACCTCTTTAAATACTCTGGTACCGCGGGGAACGGTTCGTCAGCGAACGAGGGACGCGTGATGAAAGAGCATCTCACCAAGAGCTCTTTTGGCTTTGCGAGAGATGCTGCAAGCTGGAGTCCCTGAAGGCGGTTTTTGAATCGCTGGAGCTGGAGACAATTCTTCAATCGCGCAGAAAAGCGGCGCGGGCCAGTTCGGCCGCGGCCTGGATGGCGCTGCGAATTTAAACATGAAAGGTGTGTGGATTATGGAAGACAGGGACCGTTCCAGCGGCAAAGATGTTGCGAAAATCCTGCAGGAACTCCGGGCCAAAGTCGTGAATATTCGCGAGACCGTGGGCCGGACTGCCGAAACCGCAAGGCAGGCGGAGGCGCTGGCTTCCAGGACCTTTGAATATGCCGCTCGCAATCGCGAGAATACCCATGCCGTTGAAGCTTCAGAAAAAACTGGGAAAGAGGCAAAACAGCAGGTAAAGAAGACCGTCAGGAACAGGACCCCCCCCCGAGTTTCCTGAGGCCGATGGTCTCACAGTAGGAAAGCGTCCCGGGTGTCTGTAACGGAATTCACTTTCAAAGGGAAATGGAGCAAAATTATAGTGGATACGGCCTGACGCAGAAAAGGCCCACAGGACCTTTTATTTCCGCATCCGATGGAGGGAAGTCTTCAGAAAATCCCTCCCTGAGAGGTGGTGCATTGTCCAACCGCAATATCGTCGTTGTGGGAGCATCACTGGGTGGCGTGGATGCTCTGCAGCAACTGGTCGCCTCTCTGGATGCCGATCTGCCGGCCGCTATCTTCGTGGTTTTGCATGTGGGAGAGCAGAGCCCCAGCATGTTGCACAACATCCTCTCCCGCGCAGGCGCTCTGCCGGCGGTACCGGCAAAGGATGGAGAGGCAATCGAAGCGGGAAAAATTTATGTGGCTGTGCCCGGCAGGCATCTTCTGGTCGAAAACAAGGTAAGAGTGGTAAGCGGCCCCAAAGAGAACCGCCATCGCCCGGCGATCGATCCACTCTTCCGCAGCGCAGCCGCGGCGCATGGCGACCGCGTAATCGGAGTCGTGCTTACCGGTTCCCTGGATGATGGGGCGGCAGGCACGGTGGCCATCAAGCGCTGTGGTGGAATGGTCATCGTGCAGGACCCGGAGGACGCATTTTGCTCTTCCATGCCGCGCAGCGCTATTCGCATCGACGATCCAGACTATATTGTTCCGCTCTCGGAAATCGGGCCTCTGATTAACCGCCTTGCGCGGGAGTCGCTTAGTAAAACAGGAACCGCTCCGCCCCAACAAATAAGTACAGAAGCAAAAATCAGCGCGATGGATAAAAAAGCCATGGAAGAGGAAGAGAGACCGGGAATGCCCTCACGATTTGCCTGTCCGGAATGTCACGGCGTTTTATGGGAGATACAGGAGGGAGAGCTGCTGCGCTTCCGCTGCCGTACCGGGCATGCCTACACTGCGGCCCACCTGGAAGTAGAGCACAATGTCTCCGTGGAAGGAGCGTTATGGGCGGCATTCCGCGCCCTGGAAGAGAGCGCATCCCTCTCCCTGCGCATGGCCAAGCGGGCGCAGGAGCATAAGAACTCGAAGCTTGCCCATATCTATGAGGAGAGAGCACTGGATAAAAAGCAGAATGCTGAAGCTTTGCGCCAACTGCTGATGGAACATAAAACCTTTGTGGAAGAGGTAAGCTGAAAGCGCTGCTCCGACAGCCGCTTCAGGCCCGCGCTGAATGCGATGTTCGCGGTGTCAGGAGATGCTGTGTCGTGGGAATTCGGCCCGTAGCACCGACAGCAGTTCCTGGGGATCGTGGCTGGAAAGGTGCTTGTCCGCCCCCTTGCATTGGAACCCATCCATAGGCGCAAGCACGTAAATCGGTATGGCCTTTTTTTCCTTCCGGATCTGTTCGATGAGGTTTTCGCAGGAGATGCCCTTGATTCCGGCATGAAGGACGACGGCATCCACGTTGGGGAACCTGCGAAACAAATCCAGCGTCTCCGGGCCCGAATACGCGGTAATTACATTGTATTTGTCGGTCCCAAGGACCAGCTTTCGGACCGATATTCCCTCCAGCGACTCGGTCTCAGCCATCAGAAAAGTAGCTCGCGTCATTTTTGAGTAGATGCCAGAAAATGGGCGGAAGTTTACAAAATGCGGCAAGGACCGCAAAACAGTTTTTTAGTCCCCGGGGGTATGTCTGGAGTTGCGTCTGGCGGCGCATTGGAAATTGTTCTATTCTTTTGCTGTTCGTTCACGGCCGAACACGGACACGATGACCAGCAGCCCCGAGCTGAAGAACCTTCTTAAAGAGCTAGCGGAAAGCCATGGGCTCGACCTGCGCGCCTATAAACCCACTACTCTGGAGCGGCGCATCCGGCGCAGGATGCAGCAGCTCGAGATCGAGAATTATCAGGAATACCTGGAATTCATCCACTCCAGGCCGGAAGAAGTCGTCGATCTGCTCAATGTGGTCCTCATCAATGTGACCCGCTTCTTCCGCGACCCTCAAGCGTGGGAGGCGTTGCGTCATCTTGCCCTGCCGCAGTTGGTGCATCACCACAACTTGTCGCACGCGTTTCGCGCCTGGTGCGCAGGCTGTTCCACGGGAGAAGAAGCTTATTCCGCCGCCATTCTTCTGGCGGAATGCTTTGGTGCGGAGTTGCACAAGACCGAGGTAAAGATTTATGCCACGGACAACGATGAGTCGGCGCTCAACATCGCGCGCCAGGGCCAATATGCGGAGCAAGCCCTGGCGGGAATGCCGGACGAATGGGTTGCGAAGTACTTCCGGAGATCGGGCAAGCAATTCCGGGTGCAGCGCGACCTTCGCAAGATGGTGATCTTTGGCCGCAGTAATATGGTTTCGGACGCCCCCATTTCTCATGTAAAATTATTGATATGCCGCAATGTCCTGATCTATTTTGACATTGCCACCCAGCAGCAAGTGATGGCGCGCTTCCGCTATGCCCTGGAGCCAGGCGGAGCGCTTTTTTTGGGCAAATCCGAGTCGCAACTCAGAAATAGCGTCGCCCACTTTGTCCCGCTGAACTCGCGCTGGCGCATCTTTCAACGCACCGCCAAGGACGCAGCACCGGAGTTTCTGGAGAACAAGAGGTCCATCGCCATGGAGCCCAAAACCACGGAAAAGACGTTGGGAGGTAAACAAAAAGAAGAGCTTGCCCTGTTGCGGCTCTACCATAAATCGCTGCTGGATACGATCGAACCCGCGATCATTATCCTGGACTCCGGCCATATCATCATCGACGAAAACGATGCCGTGGGCCGTCTTTGGGAGCTGAAAGGCCAGAAGCTGATCGGGAAAACACTGACGGAGAGCGCGCTGTGGCTGCGGTGCCCGGATATGAACAAAATCCTTTCCGAGCTGCAAAACTCGTCCGGCCTTCCCCAGCCCATCCATTTTGAGTGCTCCGGTCCCGAGGGGAAAACCATCTCCATCACGGTGAAACCAATTCGGTCGCAAAGCGGCAAGGGGCAGGTGGGCACTCTGATTTACATGGAAGACATCACTCCCCGCAGCACGCTGCAAAAGACAGTGGAGGAGTTGGAGTCAACGGCGGAGGAGCTGCAATCGGCGAATGAGGAATTGGAGACCACGAACGAAGAGCTGCAGTCGACCAATGAAGAGCTGCAGACCACCAACGAAGAGCTGCAGTCCACAAACGAGGAGTTGGAGACCACCAACGAGGAGTTGCAGTCGTTGAATGAGGAATTGGAGACCATTAACGACGAACTGGTCGCCAAGAGCAAAGACCTGGACGAGATGAACGCGCGCTATGCCGAGATGCTGGAGCGCATGCCCTGGCCGGTGTTGCTGGTTGATGAGGACGGAAGTATTTACCTGTTTAATTCCTCCAGCCAGAAGATGTTCGGCTTTGCCACGCCCTCGGAGCGTGGAATGCTACTGGAGGAATTACCCTTGCCGAACCCGGTGCGCAACTTCCTAATCCGGCGTTACCAGGACGTTCTGCTGTCCAACAAGCCGCACAAAATCCTCAATAGATTTATTGAAGGGAACCGCATTTCCGGTATCTTCAACATCCATCTGGCGCCGTTGAAGGAAGGGAGCGGCAAACATGGGGTTCTGCTCATGTTCGAGCGGCTGCAACAGATAAGTCCCAACGGCAACCCAAACCTGCGGGCTACGGCTGCAAAGAAGAAAACCGCCACCAGGCCCAAGGCCTCCCGCGCGGGCAACAAAACTCGCAAATGATGCCTTGTTTCAAATTGGATCTCGGTTTTTTATGATTTGTATTCCGAGAAGCGCAGCGAGGAATCCCTATCGCTACCCACTTTTTGTCCAGAGTACTCTTATTTCTTTTCTTAGAATCTGCCTAGATTTTGTCATCCTGAGAGCCGCGCCAGGCGAGCTTGCGAGCCAAGCGCAAGCGAAGGACCCCGATGCTGCTCATATATCCATGCCCCATCAAGCTTTTTCTCCATGTTCTTTTCAACAGAGGAGTTGCCAGAGCGATTGCTTCGTCGCTGCGCTTCACGGAATGACAAGTCACAGGGATGGAATTTCGGTTGAAAAGCCTGTAACAGCATTTAAGACCTTTACATGCACGGGGTCCTTCGACTCGCACTGCGTGCTCGCTCTGGATGACAGAGTGAAAAGAAGTTTTAAAGCCTGAATTTAAACACACCTCCACGTCGTCCCGTTAAAGTTTGTCATCCTGAGAGCCGCGCGAGGCGAGCCTTTGTGAGCCAAGCGCAAGTCGAAGGATCTATGTACTACTCTTCCGGCTTCCTTCGATTTTCTTCACCCTCCAAACCGAATTATTCAAGAGACGAAATTGGCGAAGTTTGCTAAATTGGGCAGTGGCTTCGCCGAGACAAAGTTGGCAAGGCCGGGCGTTTCCAGGAAGTTCAATTAGAGATGAAGAGGGGTGGAGAATGACCAGTAAGACGATCAAAAGGATGGTTTTTCCCGTGGTGATTGCGGCAGCTCTAACCACAGCCGGTTTCACGCAGGACGCCAAGCAGGACATGAAGGATGCGGGGCATTCTGTGGCCCATGCGACCAAGAAAACCGGCCATAAAATCAAGAATGGAACAAAAAAGGCGGCGCACAAAACCGCTCGGGCGACCCGCCGGGGGGCCGACAAAGTAGAAGATAAAACCAAGTAGAATCGAAAGAAATGGGCGGCCCCGGCGCCGCCCATTGTCCTGTATGCCGCGAGCCGGCAGCGCTCTTGCGGTTGACGGCGCGGTGGGTCGCAATCAAAACTAAGGAATGCTCAAAGTAAGGCTCCTCACCCCCGCCGGCAAAGCCCCCACCGTTGCTCATCCCGGAGAAGACCTGGGATATGATCTTTATGCCGCCCACGATGTGACCTTTCCGCCGCGGGGACCGGCCCTCGTTCCTACCGGTATCTCAGTGGAATTAGTCGGCAGGGATGGCGAGCCGATGGGCGCGCTGTTGCGCGACAAGTCTTCCGTAGCCTCGCGCCGCCTGATCTTGGTTGCCGGGGTGATCGATGCGGGTTATCGCGGCGAGATCAAAGTGGTGATGGAAAATCTGGCCGATGCCCCGGCGCACATCCGGGCCGGCGAGAAGATCGCCAACATGCTGCCATATCCCGTTCTGACCAGCACGGTGGAAGTAGTCAATGAATTGAGCGACTCCGCCCGCAAGGGTGGCGGCTTCGGCTCCACAGGCCGCAGCTGACAACCATGTTTCCCTGCCCGTCCGTTCCAGACTTTGGCCGGACGATGGCTGCTTCTGGCCAGCTAAAATCTTAAACATCGTTCACTTCTTTCTTGACAATAGAAATTTGAGGATTAGGCTAGCTCATCGACAAGCTCTGGCATATTCCGGAATGCTTCTAAAACTTGCTCCAGCGGGAAAAGCCGTTCGAATGAGTTTCGGAATCCAGTTACTTAGCAGCCAGCGGCCTCAATGCGGGATATGCCTTCGACCCACTTTCTGAAAGTGCAGGAGGTTCAATCCATGATTCTCATTTCGCGTCGTGTTCTGGCAGGGCTTCTCGCAGTGTCCCTGCTGTCGTCGGGGGTGTGGGCGTCCAGCGGTAACGGCCCCAACGCCAGTGGCAATTCAACACCGGACAATGCGGCAGCTCCCGAAGCACCGGCCTCTCCAGCGGCTGCGGCTGCTGCCCCGCCGGCCATAAGCCCGGTGACCGATCCCTTGTTACGGCTGCTTCTCAGCAAAGGAGTATTGAGTTCGGACGAGGTAAATAGCCTTGCGGGGGTTACCCGGACACCTGAACAGCGCGACCGCCTGTTGCTGCTGCTCCAGCAAAAAGGCATTCTTTCGAGTGCGGACCTCAGTGCTTTGGGAGGCGCAGCGACGGCCAATCCTGTGGCGTCGGTCCCTTCCTCGCCAACAGAATCAACCGCGACTATGGTTTCAACCGCAGCTCCC
>CAYTQA010000092.1:0-10130 GCA_964439495.1 uncultured Terriglobales bacterium
GCACCTGGGCGTGCATCTCGCGGGCGGTAAGCGAACCTGTAAGTTCCAGCAGCCGGTCCGAGAGCGTCGACTTGCCATGGTCGATATGGGCGATAATGGCGAAATTTCTGATGTGTTCGCGGTCCATGCGTGGTGCGGCCTCTCAGTCCCAAGGGCGCACTCAAATCACCGCAGGAAAGTTACGGATGATGAGCAATGAAGCGCAGAGAGGACGTAAGAAGTATTCTAACATTCAGGCTTCAGGGCTTAATTCGATGAAAGGACAAGGATCTTCATTCCAGGAGATTTGAGTTAGCTTGCAGCGGCTGGGTGAGGGTTTCCAGGCAACAACATTGAGCTAAGATTTTAGCGGGGAAGTGCCCGACTTTCATTCAGGCGTAAACTCTTTCGATCACAAGGGAAATCATGTTGATATTAGCCTCTGCTTCTCCACGCCGTCAGGAGCTGCTGCGCAACGCCGGTATTGCGTTTACGGTGCGGCCAGCCAACATTCATGAAGCGCAACGGCGGGGCGAATCTGCCGGACAATATGTGCAACGTCTTGCGCAGGAAAAGGCGGAGGCCATCGCCGCGGAGTTACAAACAAAAGAAGATTCGTTCGCTGTTCTAGGTGCGGACACGACCGTATTGGTTGAGGACGTGATGCTGGAGAAGCCGCGCGACCGTGAGGACGCGAAGCGAATGTTGCAGATGCTCTCGGGAAAATCTCATCGCGTTATCACCGGGGTGTGCCTGCTGCTGCAGCGGGCGCCGAAACGGCCATGGCAGTCCTTTGTCGCTGAAGAGACCACGCAAGTGATATTTGAGGAGCTGGACAAAGAAGAGATAGAGAGCTACGTCGCTACCGGCGAGCCGCTCGATAAAGCGGGGGCTTACGCCATCCAGGGAATTGCCTCCCGATGGATTCCGCGCATCGAGGGTTGCTATTTCAATGTCGTGGGACTGCCGATCTCACTAGTAAACAGGATGCTGAAGGAGCATGCTCCGCACCTGCTGGACATCAGGAAAAGATAGGAAGAGATTCGCCCGAAAGCTACTTCTTATCGGGATTGTTTTCGCCGTCCTTCACCGCGCCTTTAAAATTACGAATGCCTTCGCCGAGTCCTTTGCCAAGGTCGGCCAGCTTGCTCGGTCCGAAGATGAGCAGAGCGATTACCAAAAGAATCAGTAGCTCGGGCAGGCCAAGTTTTCCGATCACAACGCCTCCAAAATGATTACCTAGTACTTTGATGATAGGCCACTCCAGTCCATCGGTCAAAGCAAATTGCGCCCTATAGCGGGCCTTGCAGAGAGGGGATGGCGGGACATCATATTCCGGCAATGAGCCGGGCCAGGAGCGCGGTGCGAGGCGCGATTTGGTCGAGCAGGATGGACTCATGCAGGGCATGGGCGCCCTCTCCAACCGCTCCCAATCCGTCGAGGGTGGGGACGCCCAGCGCGGCGGTGAAATTGCCGTCAGAACCGCCGCCGGTGCTTTTCTCTTCGAGGGGAAATCCAAGTTCCCTGGCATGATGCTGGGCCTGTTGGAAGAGCGCGGCAATTCCCGCGGTGCGCTCCATGGGAGGACGATTCAGGCCGCCGCTGACCTCCAGCCGGCACCGGGAATCGACTGGGCTCAGCTCCCGGAATTTGCGGTCAAGTTCGACGAAGTCGGCCAGTCTTTCCACGCGAATGTCGATTTCGGCATAGGCCTCGGCGGGAACCACGTTGCCGCGCGTGCCTCCCTGGACCACGCCAACATTCACGGTGAGTCCGCGCTGGAGATCGGTAAAGCCGGAGATCCTTTCGATCTGCCGGGCAAGCTCCAGGATGGCGCTCGCTCCGCTTTGAAAATCCACTCCCGCATGCGCCGCCTTGCCGGTGATCTTCAGGAGATAATCTCCGACCCCCTTGCGCGCGGTCTTCAATACGCCATCGAGTCCCTGAGCAGGTTCCAGGACCAGCACTGCCTCACTTTGACGGGCCAGCTTCTCGGTGATGGGCCGCGAGGACTCGCTGCCTACCTCCTCATCGCTGTTGAGCAGGATGGTGACGGGACGCGGCAGCTTGCCATGGGTTTCACGCAGCAGGCGAATGGCATGGAAAGCCATGACGATTCCGGCCTTCATGTCGAGCACGCCCGGCCCCCAGGCCCGGCCTTCGGCGATGCGAAAGGGCATCTTTGCGAGCGTGCCCAATTCCCAGACTGTATCTATGTGCCCGAGCAGCAGAAGCGGCTTGCGTCCATCGGGGCCGGGGAAATCGGCCTGAAGATGGTCGCCAAATTTTTCCGCCGCATGGAAGCGCACGCGCGCGCCATCGGCCTGAAATTTTTGGGCGAGCGTCTTGCCCAGGCGGTCCACCGCTTTCTTGTCGCTGCTGGGCGACTCCAGCTCCACCATCTGCTGAAGCTCGCGCAGCATCTCCGTCTGGCGGCCCTGGACAGCTTCAATTGTGATGTTGCCGCTCACCAGGTTTTCCATACGAGAAGTTTGCGGGCCGAAGCCGCCCAAATTAGGAGATTCACCACTTCCAGAACTATAATTTCGCGTTTATACGTGCCGAACTCCATGACTGAAGAAAACATACCGGAAGAGAATACACCTTCGCCAATGACTACCCTGGATATCGACCAGATCCAGGCGATCCTGCCGCACCGCTATCCTTTTCTGCTGATCGATCGAGTGATCGAGATTGAGCCCAAAAAGCGGATTGTGGCGCTCAAGAACGTCAGCGTGAATGAGCCCTACTTCATGGGGCATTTCCCGGGCTATCCGATTATGCCGGGCGTGCTGATGGTGGAGGCTATCGCCCAGGCCGGAGGCGCGCTATTGCTGACCGAAGTGCCCGACCGCCACGGCAAGCTGATGGTTTTTACCGGGATCGAGAAGGCGAAATTCCGCAAGCCGGTCAGGCCGGGAGACCAGCTTCGCATCGAGGTGGAGGTGATCGTGTGGCGAAGCACGGCCGTCAAAATGCAGGGCCATGCCTATGTGGGCGACAAACTCGCCTGCGAGGCCCTGGTCACCTGCCAACTCGTCAACAGGCCTGAAGCGTGATCCATCCCACGGCCATCGTTGATCCCGGCGCCCAAGTCCCCGCATCCTGCAAGATTGGCCCCTTCTGTGTGGTTGGCGCGGAGGTGGTGCTGGGAGAAGGCTGTGAACTTCTCGCGCATGTGGTGCTCGGCGGGCCCATGCGCATGGGCGAAAAGAACCGCGTCTTCCCATTTACCACGCTGGGACTCGAGCCGCAGGACCTGAAGTTCAAGGGAGAGGCGACGCGCCTCGATATTGGCGACCACAACACCTTTCGCGAGTGCGTGACCGTCCATCGCGGCACCCCGGCAGGCGGAGGCGTGACCCGCATCGGCAGCCACTGCCTGATCATGGCGTACACGCATATTGCGCACGACTGCCAGATTGGCGACCACGTCATCATGGCCAATGCCGCGACCCTGGCCGGCCATGTAACCGTGGAAGACCACGCCACGGTGGGGGCACTCTGCCCGGTGCACCAGTTCGTGCGCATCGGCGCGCATTCCTATATTGGCGGCGGCACCACCATCACCCAGGACGTCCTGCCCTTTTCCAAAACCAGCGCGGCCCGCGAAGTGCATGCCTATGGCATGAATGCCGTCGGACTTCAGCGGCGCGGCTTCTCGCCGGAGCGCATTCAGAAGATCCAGCGCGCTTATCGTGTCCTGCTCAACTCCCGGATGAACACCTCGCAGGCGCTGGACAAGCTCAAGTCCGAAGCGGATCTGGGCGAGGACGTCGCTATGCTGGTGCGCTTCATCGAGGCCTCGCAGCGGGGAGTGATTAAGTAGATGTCAGATGGCAGCTGTCAGGAGAAATTGTCATTCCGGGCGAGCGAAGCAGTTAGCAGGTGGCAGATAGCGGATGTCCGATAGCAGGCCCGATGTCAGTCGTCAGATAACAGCTATCAGGCGTCAGGGAAAAATAGTAGTTGCTTCTCAACGTTCTGTCGAATGGGATGAGTCCAGTGAAACAAAGCTATAAGGATTTGATCACCTGGCAAAAAGCCATTGAATTCGTTGTGCAGGTATATCGAGTTACCGACTAGTTTCCGCCGAAAGAACTCTATACCCTGACCAGCCAAATCCGCCGTGCGGCAATTTCTATCCCCAGTAATATCGCGGAAGGCAAAGGCCGTTTGACAGCGGGAGAATTCAGGCAGTTTTTAGGACACGCTCGCGGTTCAACTTTGGAGCTTGAAACTCAACTTTTGATCGCGAATAGACTGGGCTATGTGGATGAGGAAACAACACGCAAAATGCTATCAGGAACTGCTGAAATTGGTAAATTGATCAATGGGCTGCTGTCGTCGTTATGCGCTTCTGACAACTGAGTGTAGTGGATGCCTGACAGCTAACATCTGATACCTGATAACTGACTTCGGCTCCGCTCGCTCGGAATGACAAAGCATTGGCTGAGAGCTGACATCTGACGCCTGATCACTGACTATGTCTTTAGGTTTGATTGCAGGTAACGGCGCTTTTCCCTTTCTTGTCCTGGACGCGGCGCGCGCGCGGGGCGAGGAAGTGGTGGTGGCTGCGCTCAAGGAAGAGACCTCCACGGAGATGGATGAACGCGCGCAACGCGATCCCGGCATTCGCGTGCGCTGGTTCTCCCTGGGAGAGCTTTCGAAGCTGATAGAGACCTTTCAGCGCGAGGGGGTGAGCCGGGCGATCATGGCGGGGCAGGTCCGGCACAAGCAGATTTTTTCCAGCATCCGCCCGGACTGGCGGCTGGCCAAACTGCTGCTCTCATTGCGCACGCGCAACACTGACGCGCTGATCGGCGCGGTTGCCAAGGTGCTGGCCGATGAGGGCATCACGCTGCTCAGCTCCACCTCCTATCTGGAGCCGCTGCTGGCCCGCCCGGGAGTGCTCACGAAGCGCGCTCCCAGCGAGAAAGAGATGGCCAATATGCGCTATGGACGCGAGGTGGCGCGGCATCTCGCGCAATACGACATAGGGCAGACGGTGGTGATCGCCGAATGCGCCTGCGTTGCCGTGGAAGCCATGGAGGGCACGGATGCTGCCATCCATCGCGCGGGCGCGCTCATGCGCAGCCTGCGCCAGCAGGATGCGGACACGGCCCCGCGGGAAACATTACTGGAGCGCGCGCTTACCGTGGTCAAGGTGGCGAAGCCGAAGCAGGACATGCGTTTTGATGTGCCGGTGGTCGGGAGCAGGACGTTGGAATCCATGGCTGCGGCGGGCGCAACCTGCCTGGCGATCGATGCCGGCAAATGCCTGCTGCTGGATGGAGATAAAATCATCTCCGCCGCCGACGCTTCGGGAATCTCGATCCATTCCGGAGAGTAGGCCGCTTTCGAGGAGCACAGCGGAAAAAGGAGATGAATTTTGCCCGATAAAACCCGCGTAGCCGTGGTTGGCACAGGCTCCTTTGGGCGCAACCATGCCCGTGTTTATCACCAGATGCAGGTTGCCGGGGAGCCGGTCGAGCTGGCCGGGGTGGTGGATGCGGATTTTGAGCGCGCGCAGGCGGTGGCGCGGGAGTTTTCCACCCAGGCCTTTCCCTCCACGCGGGAGCTTGCCGGGAAGATCGAAGCCGCTTCGGTGACGGTGCCCACTCTTCATCATCTGGCGACGGCCCGGGCATTGATGGAGTCCGGCATTGACGTTCTGATCGAAAAGCCATTGGCCTCCTCCCTGGCGGAAGCCGATGAAATTGCCGCCCTGGCCCGGACGAGCGGATGCATCGTGCAGGTCGGCCATCTGGAGCGGTTCAATCCAGCGGTGCGGGCCACCATCCCCATGCTGAATCGGCCCATGTTCTTTGAAGTCCATCGCCTGAGCGTCTTTACGCCGCGATCGCTGGATGTGGACGTGGTCCTGGACCTTATGATCCATGACTTGGACGTGGTCCTCTCTTTCGTGCGATCGCCGGTAAGAGAAATACGCGCGGTGGGGCTGCCGGTGCTCAGTTCGAAGGTGGACATTGCCAATGTGCGGGTGGAGTTTGAATCGGGGTGCGTGGCCAACTTTACCGCCAGCCGGGTGAGCACGGAGCGGGTGCGCAAGCTGCGTTTTTTTCAACCCAATCAATATATCTCCATCGACTATGCGCGGCAGGATGTGATCGCCATCTCCGTGGACCAGGCGGCCGCGCAGGCGCTGCTGCGCGGAGAGGCCCCTCCCGTGGGCGCCGGACCTGTGCCCGGCATTCAACTGCAAAAGCCGCAAATCGAAGCTGGAGAGCCTTTAAAGGCCGAATTGCAGGCGTTTTTGCGGGCGGTGCGGGAGCGCAGTCAGCCCTTGGTGTCGGTTGCCGATGGACGGGCGGTGCTGGCCCTGGCGCTTGAGATCCATGCTGCGATTGCCCAGCATCACCGGCGGGCCAATCTCTCCGCCTTAAAAGGCCCCTCCCCCTCCGGAGAATGATTTACCCTTTTATAACCAGACTTTTTCCGCCGAGAACCTAAGTCTAATTGCCCTATACTTACGTCTAATTAAGGGCACAACTTGAGTGTGATTTCTCAGCAGGAATGAGAGAATAACGTCAAGGGTGGGGTTTGATGCTTGTGTTGCTCCATAGTCCGGACCCGCAGGGAAGAATGACCGAATGTTGACCAGTGAAGCGCCCCCCAGCTCGGAAGAGCAGCAACAGCCAAGGGAAGCACGCGGAGCCAACCTCCACGAATTGCATTTTATTCTCAGCGAACTGGAGGACGATCGCACACGCTCCCGGTGGAGAGAGGCAGTGTGGATCTCCATCATTCTTCACCTGCTGGTGGTGATGACCTTTCTGCTGGCCCCCAAGATATTCCCGCACAGAGGCAACGTGGTATTGCTCTCGGCCGCCGATCAGCTCAAGAACCGTGACATGACTTTCCTGGACATGCCGCCTGATTTGCAGAAGCATGTGCCCACGCCCAAAACCGACATCCTGTCCGACAAAAACCGTATAGCCACTTCGCGCCAGCCGCTGCCCGACCGCAGGCTGCTGCAGAAACTAATGGATGCGCGCCGCGCCGGAGCGCCCGCGCCCAAGCCGGAGCAGCAGGCCCCTCCAGCGCAAAACGCTTCCGCGGCCCCGCAACAGTCGCCTCAGCAGGGACAGCAGCAACAGCAGGCAGCCCAGGCGCAGCAAAAGCCGGACAATGCTTTGAGCGCCCGGCTGGAGCCGCCCAAGCCTTCGCCCAATCCGGACGTCTTCCGCTCCGCCATGTCGGCGGGTTCGGTCATTCAGCAGGCTGCGCGCGCAACCGCCGCCTCCCGTACTACGGGTGTGGGCGGCGATTATGGAATGAACCAGTCCCGGTCCAACTCCACCGTCCAAAGCGCGGTGGATGTTTTAAGCGATACCATGGGCGTGGATTTTGGCCCCTACCTCGAACGCGTGCTGCACGATGTAAGGATGAACTGGTATAACCTGATCCCCGAAGAGGCGCGTCCGCCGCTCCTTACCAAGGGAAAAGTAGCGATCCAGTTCGCCATCTCGAAGAATGGATCAATCATGGGGTTGAAAATTTATTCTCCTTCGGGCGATATCTCCCTGGACCGCGCCGCACTGGGTGGAATCTCGGCCTCGAATCCTTTTCCTCCCCTGCCGGCGGAGTTTAAGGGCGAATACCTGGCCTTGCGCTTCCGCTTCTACTACAACCCCGATCAAAACGACTTGCGCTGACCTTGCGGGCCTTTCGCCATCAAACGCTGGGGTTGCTGCTGCTCGCGGCTGCGGTGCTTTTGTTCCTTCTGCTCCGCTACGGGTCACAGATGCCATGGAATACCCGCTAAAAATGCGGGAAATTCGATGGGAACAATTTCCTAGGTGTGCAAAAGTGCCTATTCATGCGGTTATTTGCGTTGCAGTGGACAATAAGTTGCATTCATTTGCTAAATTCAAAGATAATACCTTTGTTTTTATAGGCTTACGTTATGCCACAACTTTTATGCAATTCGTGTAACCCACTGAAATTATAGGGAGATTAATCTTTCGTCACTCCACGATCCACAAGGTTTTCCACAATTATGGGGAAAACTCGTATTTGGCGGACGCGCTCCGCTAAATAGTGTTGCGCAAAGCTTGTAAACAGTGGACTTTCTCGTATACGGAGGCAACGGGAGCAGGAATAGGCCAGTAAGTTGCAGAGCAGACTTCACTGCGATACCTTCGAAGCAGTGGAAAATACCTGTTATCGTTGCGGCGCTGTGATCGCCGAAGGAGCGCCATTTTGCGGTAATAATATACTTGACTAACCAACCTATTTAGGCTATGCTGCCTCTAAGTTATTGGAGGCTTTATGGCTGAGATTCCGACAAATTCAGCAATTGGAACGTTATTAGTTGACATATTTACCCCCTGAAAGCGAAATCTTATGAGCATAAAACCCAAGACACTTCAGCAAGCAATCCTGCATTTCAGCGATGAGCAGACCTGCATTGATACCGTGGCCGGGTTGCGCTGGCCGAATGGCGTTGAGTGCGTGGCCTGTGGCCATAAAGAGCACTACTACCTGAAAACTCAGAAACGCTGGAAGTGCAAGGATTGCGGTCGTCAGTTCTCGGTAAAGCTGAATACCATCTTTGAGGATTCCCCGCTCGGCTTGGACAAGTGGCTTTGCGCCATGTGGATGATTGCGAACTGCAAGAACGGCATCAGCTCCTACGAAGTCGCTAGAGACCTCGGCATCACTCAAAAGTCGGCTTGGTTCATGCTGCATCGCATCCGTCTCGCCATGCAGAATGGCTCCCTGCTCAAGGTAGGCGGCAATGGCGGCGAGATCGAGGCAGATGAGGCTTTCATTGGCGGCAGCGCCCGCAACATGCACTTGAGCGTCAAGCAGCGCCGGATTACCAGCACTGGCGGCAATGACAAAACTTGTGTTGTCGGCATTCTTGAGCGCGGCGGACAGATACGTACCGAGGTTGTCCCAAACCGCCAAAAGAAGGTCATGCACGATCTGATAAAGAGACATGTTGAAGCCGGAGCCGCGCTTTATACCGATGCGCTTATGTCTTACAACGGTCTTTCCAGCGATTACGCCCATAAGGTCATAGATCACGCCGTCTCTTACGTGAATGGGAAGGTTCATACTAACGGTCTGGAGAATTTCTGGAGCCTATTAAAGCGTGGCATTGGGGGAACCTACGTGAGCGTAGAGCCGTTTCATTTGTTCCGCTATTTGGATGAACAGACCTTCCGGTACAACAACCGTAAACAGCCTATTGATGACGCAGCGCGGTTCGAGCTGGTACTCTCTAAAGTCGCCGGTCGGAGACTGACATATTTAGACCTGACCGGCAAACTTCGCGAAAAAGCCTTCTAATCATTTAAAGGGTCGTTTGAAGCGGGGACGGAAGCGGAAGTCTTAGACTTCCGCTTTTCATCTTTTTCGGCTTTCAGTTTTGCTTGGATTTCAGAATGGGGAACGCGAATTACCTGTCTTAACAGATTCGCGAAGGCAGCGTATTCATCCCTAATTACTACTTTGGCCTTCATTGAGTAACTTCTTTATCTTCCCCTGTGGAGTCTTGCTTAGAAATGAGGACTTCATCAGGATTGTAGAAAATGTGAACAGGTACTCCGTAATTACGTGACAAATAATGCAAGAGTTTGCGCCCGCACTTTTGAGGTATTTTCTTTGCTTCCAGCTTGTCGCCTTTCGCTAAGATCATCATGCCTTCAGGCCCATCTTCCTGCGATGTAACCGTGACACCGTGCGAGCGCATGACTCTGATTACGATTGCCCTTGCGACTTCGCCAGGGTCACTCATGCAGTTTTAGCCAGAGGCTGCAAATATTCAATATTAGCGAACGGGAAGTCGGTTTGCAGCTTCTCGTTCGTATGAGTGAAATCATGCTCTGAAATTTGGCTATGGAAATTCAGCCTAGCTGCATTTTCGTAAAGCATTTCTTTCCACACTTCGGGCGGAGCGGCTTTTAATACGCCTCCAATGTGTCCGAATACCCGGAGATGCTCATGCAATGTAGCGCAGAGGCCTGTCGAGAACTGGTCCTTTACGTCTTTCAGGTTTTTCCCCTGTGCGGCGTAATCAATCTCTAGCCCCTGGGCAAACCATTTCTTGCCGTCCTTGAGGATGACCACCCGGAGATTTCCTATGCCGACGATATGACTGCCGTCTTCGCCGGTGGCAT
>CAYTQA010000093.1:0-10127 GCA_964439495.1 uncultured Terriglobales bacterium
GGAAGACCCGCCCGAAATCGTCGGTGTCGGGGAAGACGTCTTCCTGCAAGGGCAGAAACACACCTGCCGAATCCACCAGATAAATGGTCGGTATACGGTTCTCGATGGCCATATTCTGGGCGCGAATGACCTTCTTGGCGGTCATGGGGAAGAAGGCGCCGGCCTTGACCGTGGCATCGTTGGCGATGAGCATGAACAGGCGTCCGTGCACGCGGGCCAAGCCCGTGATTACGCCGGCGGCAGGAGCGCCGCCCCACTCCTGATACATATTGTGCGCGGCATAGATGCCCAGTTCGAGAAACGGGCTTGCCTTATCGAGCAGCAGCGCGATGCGTTCGCGCGCGGTGAGGCGTCCTTTGGCATGCTGGTTCTCGATGGCTTTGGGACCGCCGCCTTCGCGAATCTTCTCCTGCTCGCGATGGATGGCGCTGACCAGCTCGGCCACGGCGCGCAGGTTCTTCTGAAAGCGCGGAGAGGAGACGTCCACTTTCGATGTAAGCAGGTTATGGGAGTGGCCGATGGCGGACCTCGGGTTAGCTGGCGTGATAGACACGTCCATTCAGATCAAAACTCTGTAGATTAGAACAGCGGACGCATCGGACGCAATCAATCCGTAGCTCAATCTCCTGGACGCATAGGAAACTCCACTGAAACGGCCAGCTATCCCGTGATCCTCTTCAGTTGCGAGTGCAGGGTATTCAGGGACTCGGTCAACTCCCGGATTCCAGGGGTCTGAATGGTAACATCGCAATTCTCAAGATCGATTTGCAGGTCCCGGGCCATCTGCGAGAGGCGGCGCACGCGCTCCTCAGAGAGATAGTCGGTCACATTGGGAGTACTCTGGCTCGGCGGTTGCACATTCTGCCATACTTCCACGACCAGCGCGGTCATGCGCATGTTGTCCAGGGCCGCACGGAATTGAGTCAGGAGAGCAGCATCCAGCTTCTTCCCCAATTTAATCTGGTATTCCAGATCGAGGAGTTCGGCGGTTGCGTTTTTCAGGCGAGCGGTAAAGTCTTGATTGACATCAGTCATAAATAATTATCTCCAGCCTTTCCGGGGCAGAATCAGCTGAAAAGCCCTTAATGCTCCCGCAGGTCCTTACAATGTGGCATTCACTGCCGCAATTCTACTGCTGCTTGATCTGCATGTTTTCGTCAATGCTGAGGGACTGCGGGACCCCCGGGGGCGGCGCATCGCCCGCATAAGACGCGATGATCCGGAAACCGTTGTCCGAGATATCGGAGCTGTACTCGTAAGGGCCGCGTTTTTTCGCGCGCATGCTGATGTCCCCATTCGAAATCAAATCATCGAGCGAGGCGTATTTGCCATCTGAGGCAAGCCGCCGCCGTTCGGCGCTGGCGATGGCGTTGAGATCGTTCTGCACGCCCACCAAATCGACCGTTGAACGCGGATTTGCCGCTGCTCCCCCGGGCGAGAGCGCAGTGATCTGCCGGGAGTAAATGTAGGAGCCGATTGCAACCACTATCAGCAAGCCGACAAATCCAAAGAGATTCTTCATGGGGCGCTCACCAACTTGCATCGTTTATTGCAACCCAAACCGCCCTATGATGCAACCGGTAAGCCTCTGAATCCAGTCACTTTGGTACTAGGAAGCCTGGGAATCGGGCATGACCCTGGGCGAACAGCCCTGCGCCAGCCAGGACCCGATTCTTGCCGGAACAGTTCCTTCAACCACATTCATTAAGCGGGGCTGTATTCTAGTGATGACCTTACATGCAGCGGCAGACCATTGCTGAGTTGTTGCCCAGCTTTCTCCTGCGTGGGCGGGAGATCGCCTACGTGTATCGCCGGGGTTATCGCACGGTGCGATGGACTTACCGGCAGGTGGCGGAGAGCGCCTTCCAGTTTGCGCGCGAGCTGGAACAGCGCAATATAGGCAAAGGCGACCGCGTGCTGTTATGGGGCGAGAACTCCGCCGAGTGGGTGGCGGCATTCTGGGGATGCGCCCTGCGCGGCGCGGCTTCCGTGCCGGTGGACCGAATCGCCTCTCCTGACTTTGGGCGGCGCATCTTCGATCAGGTGGAGGCGAAGCTGCTGGTGGGATCGGTGGAGGCGGCGGATGCGCTGCCGGATGTCCCCACCATCCGCCTGGAAAAATTCAACCAGATCATTGCCCGGCATTCCACGCAGCCCTATCCGCATATCCCAGTCAGCCGGGAAGACATTGCAGAGATCATCTTTACCTCCGGCACTACCGCCGACCCGCGTGGCGTTGTCGTAAGCCATGGAAACATACTCGCCAACCTGACGCCCATGGAGAGCGAGATCGCGAAATACATCAAGTATGAACGTATCTTTCATCCCATTCGCTTTCTGAATCTTCTGCCGCTCAGCCATGTCTTCGGACAGTTTCTCGGACTTTTCATCCCACAATTATTGGGAGGGACGGTATTTTTTCAGGAGACGCTCAATCCTTCGGAGATCATCGAGATGGTAAAGAAAGAGCGCATTTCGGTGGTGGTGACGGTCCCGCGGGTCATCGAGTCGCTCAAAAATAAGATTGAGCGCGATTTCGCCGCTTCGGGAGAGGAGCCGTGGTTCAGGAAACAATTTGCCGCGGCGGCGGAGGAGCACTTCGCGAAACGGTGGTGGCGTTTCCGGAAGGTCCATAGCCGGTTCGGCTGGAAATTCTGGGCCTTTATCTCCGGCGGGGCCACGCTCGATGCGGAGACCGAAGAATTCTGGCGGCGGTTCAGCTTTGTGGTGATCCAGGGTTATGGGTTGACGGAGAGCACTTCGTTGATTTCGGTGAATCATCCTTTTCGCCTGGGGCGCAAATCCATCGGCAAAGTGCTTCCCGGACGCGAGATGAAGCTCGACGAGAGTGGCGAAATCCTGGTACGTGGAGAAAATATCGCCAAAGCTTATTGGCAAGGGAAGCAGCTCGTCCCCGTGGCCGGCGAGGAGGGCTGGTTTCGAACTGGAGACCTGGGGGCCGTCGATGAACAGGGAAACCTTTATTTTAAAGGCCGCAAGAAGAACGTAATCGTCACTGCGGCGGGGATGAAGGTCTATCCCGGCGATCTGGAGGAGGCATTGCGCCATCAGCCGCAGGTGAAAGATGTGGTCGTAGTGGGCGTAAAGCGCGGCGGCAATTCTGAACCATGCGCCGTACTGCTGCTCAGGGATCCAAAGGCGGACACCGCTGAACTGGTACGAAAAGCAAACGATCAACTGGCGGAGTACCAGAGGATGCATTTGTGGTTTGTCTGGCCGGAGAGCGATTTCCCCCGAACTCCGACCCAGAAGCCGCGCACCAATCTGATTCAAAGCTGGGTAGAATCACAGCTCGCGGGAAACGATGGGCAGGCGCAGCCCGCAGGCGGTGTATCCGAATTGATCTCACGCATCCGGCGGCGCTCACGGTCGGCGGAGCGCGGCGCCCTGGAAGAAGATCTCAATCTCAGCTCACTGGACCGGGTGGAGTTGATGTCCGCGATTGAAGACCGTTATGGCGTGGACCTCGATGAGACCGAAGTCACGGAAAAGACCACGGTCACGCAACTCGATCAGATGCTGCAGGGCCGCTCCGGACAAAAGACAACGTATGTGTATCCGCGATGGGCGCTGCACTGGTCCGTGGGTTGGCTGCGGGCCATCGTCTATCACCTGCTGACATGGCCGGCGACCATGCTGCTGGCAAAGCCCCGAGTGATCGGGCGAGAGCGCCTGGAGGGCGTAAGAGGTCCGTTGCTGATTGTCTGCAATCATGTGACCTACATCGATATTGGATTCATTCTGGCGGCGTTGCCCATCGGCTTGCGCACAAAGCTCGCGGTGGCGATGCAGGGAGAGCTGCTGAATGCAATGCGAGTGCCTCCGCGGGAATGGAGCCTGCCGCGGCGATGGTGGCAGCAGTTGGGTTATTGGCTGGTGACCGCATTGTTCAATGTCTTCCCCTTACCGCAGAAAAGCGGCTTCCGGCAGAGCTTCGCCTTTGCCGGGGAGGCGGCGGACCGGGGATATAGCGTGGTTGTCTTTCCCGAAGGCGGTCGCACTAACACAGGGGACTTGGGTGAGTTTCGCGCCGGCATTGGACTGCTTTCGGAGCGGCTCAATCTTCCAATCATTCCCATGCGGATCGATGGACTTTATGAGTTAAAAACGGGGCACCCTATGTGGACCCCGCCGGGAAGGATAACGGTGAGGATTGGAGATCCCATCCGCTTTTCGCTCGATACCCCGGCGGAGAGCATCGCGCACGAACTGCAAAATATGGTCGCGGCACTTTAGCCGCAAAGCGAGATGCCGCCCTGCGCATAGGTATGCGAGCGGCGGCATCCATCCTCAATTCGAACAATCTCAATCCCAAACAACTATTATTGGGTGGGAGGGGGCAGTCTCCTGCGTGACGACCGTGAATGGCCCGAGTAAGGAGTTAATTGAAGGTCCTGGGCCAAACGGAAGCTCAACTGTGTCTCCGCCGGGACGCTGACCTGCGTTCCCTTGGTCAACGTCTGCGCGCCCGCTCCAGCGGCGCCGCCGGCCAATGCGCCGATGGCTGCCCCTTTGCCGCCGCCGGCAATGGCCCCAAGCAATGTCCCAGCAAGCGCGCCGCCGCCGACGTACTTGGCGGTACGCGAGTTCTTGCCAACGCCTTGTTTTCCGCCGGTCTGGGTTGAAGATGCCGTGGTGGAGTCAATCGTATACTGCTGCCCATTCACTGTGACCGAGCGCAGGTCCATCGCGACATTCTTCGGAACATCGCCTTTCACTACCTGCAGATGGGCGATAGCGCCGCGGGGAATGGCGACCCTGCCATTCGTATCCAGAACATCCTGGCTCACGGTCGCAGTGTAGGAGTGTCCCACGCTGGAAGAGTTCGCGGTGATGGCCTGATCTGTCCTTACCTTAATCTCTGTACCGCTGGAGATTGTGGAGCTTGTTTGCGCCACAATCAATGGAGCAGCAACCATGCTGCTTAGTAATAAGAGCGTTTTTGCAACTCTCGCGATCATAGTTCCTCCTGCCTGCAAAACGAACACCAGAGCGCCAGCCATTTGCAATGTGTTTACGTTGCAGTTCTTCTCTTCATAGATGCAGGTTGCAGAAGGAGTGTGGGCTGGGCGTTCTTATTGTTCCGGCGGGGTCTGCAACGCGCTGGCACTCTGAATTCCAAACGAGACCTCAGGTAAGATGCCCAATTCGATGTACCTGGGGCGCACTGGTGCGCGAATGCGCTCTAACCGGGTCCCGAACCAGAGCGCGGCGGCAATGCAGAGCGCGCCTCCAATGACGAGTGGAGTGGGCGCTCCGATCCGGTCCGCGATGGGGAACACAACCTGAACTGAGATTGCCTAGGAATATGAGATTGCTTAGGAATACTGGGCGCGGCGGGGTGAGATTGCCGGAATCAATCTGGCTGCGTGTTTAATTCAGCGAAAAGTGCACGTTTACATGGACTTCGTAGGGGACGGCTTTGCCGTTGAGTGTTGCAGGTTGGTACTTCCAGCGCCGGACTGCGCTTTCCGCCGCCGCTCGCAGATATTGATGGCCGGAGAGCACGCTGGTGCGCACTACGTTTCCTTTATCGTCGATGGCCACCGCCAAAACCACATTTCCCTGAATGCGGTACTGCTTCGCGAACAGCGGATATTCGGGTGGAGGCGAGGAGATCAAGCGTGCAGGGATGATTGGGGCCGTGGAAATCGGCTTTGGAGCAGCCGATGGGGTCGCAGCCAGCTTTGGAGTTGACGACACTGTGGGCCCCGGTTTGGGCAAGTTACTGGCAATGATGTTTTTTGCGGTTTCCGCCGGTTGCGTATTGGAGCTGGGGGTGGATGCCGTGTTTATGGCCGGAGCGGGCGCAGCTTCCTCTGTGGGAGTTTGTGAATTTGATTCTGGCGCTGCCGTACTCTCATCGGGAGTGGTGGCTGATTCAGGCTTCTCTTTCGAGGAATGCTTCCTGCTGCCCGCGGGAGGCGAATGCTTCTTTCCATTCGATCCAAGGAGCGGCTCCTGCGCCTCTTCACTGGCAGAAGATTGATGCTGGTTTTGCATCTCGATGACTATATGCACCGGCCCATTCTGTGTTGGAGTTTCCGTCCCTGAGGTCGCTCCTTCGGCGCTTGGGGAATTCGCAGGCACTTCCGATTTCATGCGTAGAAGAAGGGTCCGCGCTCCGATTAAAAGCAGGGCCAGCACGGCAATGGATACAAAAACAAAGGGCCATCTCCGGCCAGATTGATCTCTGACATGCGTTCTCGGAACAGGCCGGTGAGTAGGAGTCGGGGGCGCGACTCGACGCGCCTGGGGATAAGAGCAAAGCTGTGATGCAGCCGCTTTGCGGGAATCAGGAGCAGCAGTGGAGACTGCTGCGGGCTTATGCTCCAAGGGTGGCCGAATGGATTCGACTGGCTTATCTGGAGTTAAAGACCCAGCCAATGGTTCCAGCGTTACCTTTCCGGCACTGTAATGAGATTCCTCGGGAGGAACAGGGATTTGAGGCCCTTTTGGAAAGAAATTTACCGGGTCCGCCTTGACGGTCGGGATGCCTGGGGAGAATGGCGCTACCGATGGTTCGGCTGGCCTGCCGGGCTGGTCCTGGGGTTGAGGCACTGCTCTTGACGCTGCATGTCCGGACTCACCCGCAGGAAATTGGACCGGCCAGAATTCCGGCATGGGACCGGAGAACTCAACCTCCACCATCTTGCTCTGCTTCAATCCGGGCTCAACCGAAATCACGGAGCAGTCCACTGCCTTTCCGTTTTTAAGGTTCTTCAATGTGAGCGTTTGTCCGACCCGCACAGCTCCCACCAAGGTGATTACCGCCCCATGGGCCATGGCGAAGACGGTCTGGGTCTGTTCTTCTCCCGGGTTATATCCGATCAGTACCGGCAAAGAGATGCCAATGCGCGGCGGCCGAGGAGTTCGCGTGTTCTGTATCGTTGAAGTTGCAACTTTTGCGCCCGATTGCGCGTCATCGGAATCAAGCCAGCTTTTGACCAGATCCTGAGGATTGAAAAACGTGGTTTGCCCATCCTGGGAAGCGGGATCCGGCCCAGGAGGGTCCTCAGGGAGACCTCCAAAATTTTGGGATTTGCTATATTCGGCCATACTTCAAGTTCAAGGTTCATCCATTACACCGCACTGGGCGCTCCGATTGGAGATATCAAAGGTGCTCATTGCATTACACAAGGCTAATTACCTAGGTAATGTGCATCGCCAGCCTTCATCCGATCCTGGAAAATTCATAGAAATTTGGGAAGAAATGAACTTTCGGAGGTCTTTCTCGCAAGCTGCCCGTTTGAAGGAGCTGAGGATGGTCATCCAGGAGCCCGGAGGAGGGCCCAAGTTCAACAGCAAAAAATATGCTGTTTTTACTTGAGCATACTTTAAAATTTATATCTGTAATCCGTGAGAAAAAACCGAGGGCAGCTGCGTCTTATAACCTTATTAGCAGCTTTCTTGGGATTTTACCTGCTTTTTGCTGCCGGCCTGAGAGGAAGCAAGCCGCATAGTCACCTGCTGGATTAAAAGTTGAATTTATATTTGAGGCGCAAATGATGAATTTCACGAATAAAGCGGTGGCCGGGTTCATGTTTTGCGTGAGTTTTGGTTTAGCCACTCAGTGTATGGCCGCGGCAGCCCCATTGCAGGAAAGCCAGGCGGCAGCAGCGCCGCAGGCGGCTACGCGGCAGATTGGCACTGTGAAGGCCTTGAGCGGGAATACGATCACGCTTAAGACGGATTCCGGCGCGGAGATCAATGTGCTGATCCAGGAGTCGACGCGTCTTCTGCGCGTCGCTCCCGGCGAGAACCTGAAAAGCGCCACTCCAATCCAATTCAGCGACGTGCAGGTAGGCGATCGGATGCTGGTGCGCGGCAGCGCAGGCGGAAACGCGCAGGAACTGGCGGCGTCTACCGTGGTTGTGATGAAGCAGTCCGACGTGGCCCAGAAGCAGGAGCAGGAGCGCGAGGCCTGGCAGAGGCATGGAGTCGGCGGCATTGTGCGCGCGGTGGACGCTTCCAGCGACACTGTTACCATTGCCATTACGCCGACCTATACAGTAAAGATCCAGACCACAAAGAGCACCGGATTTCTTCGCTATGCTCCGGACTCGGTGAAATTCAACGACGCCAAGCCCGGGACTTTCGATCAGATTAAGATCGGGGACCAGCTACGCGCTCGCGGCACAGCAAGCGCGGATGGAAAGGAATTCGCCGCCGATCAGATCATTTCGGGCACCTTTCGCAATATTGCGGGCACCGTCGTATCCACTGATGCGGGGGCCAACAGCATCCATGTGATGGACCTGCTTGCCAAAGGGCCAGTGGTGGTGAAGATCACGCCTGACTCCCAGCTCCGCAAGCTGCCTCCGCAAATGGCCCAGAGAATTGCCTTTATGTTGAAGGGATCTGCTTCTCCGCAAGCCGGAGCTGGACAAAGAGGTAACCCAGGCCAGAGGCCGACAGGCGATGCGCAACCGGCATCTCCCAATCCATCCCGCCCGGGCGGAGCGCCGGATTTCCAGCAGATGGTAAGCCGTCTTCCTGCCGTAACCGTGGCAGATTTACAGAAGGGAGACGCGGTCATGATCGTCTCAACCCCGGATGTGGGGGCCGGTGGGGTCACGGCCATTACCCTATTAAGCGGCGTCGAGCCTATCCTGTCAGCGGCGCCTAACGGCAGTGGGGCGGCGGCGCTGCTCTCCACGTGGAATATGTCATCCGGGGAGGGCGAGGGGCCGTCTCAATAAGGGAACTAAAATCATCCATCCATAAGTTATTACCAACTCATCTGTTCTTGACTTCAGAGGGTATTGCTGAAATGAGTATGAGCAGTTTCATGGGCGGCGGACTTCATAAATTTTTCTTTGCTACATCGTTGCTTCTGCTGATGTTTAGAGGCCATCTGGTGGCGCAGACGACGGGAGGGCTGCATGGCCAGGTCACCGACCCTTCGGGTGCAGTCATACCGGGAGCAACCATCTCCGTGAGAGGCGCAGGCGGGCAGGGCGCGACGGCCAAATCGGACGCTGCCGGGGTCTACCATGTGCAGGGACTTGCGCCGGGCAAATATACCGTCAGCACCGCAGCGAAGGGATTCACCAACTTTAACCGGGAAGTAACCATCACTGCGGGACAAGATCAGGAGCTCAATCCCGCCCTTGATATTGCAGTGGAGCAACAGCAGGTTGTGGTGGAGGACGAGGGCACGAAGGTGGATGTGAACCCCGCCAATAATGCCAGCGCCGTGGTGCTCAAAGGGAAGGACCTGGATGCGCTTTCCGACGATCCTGACGAGCTGCAATCGGAACTTCAGGCGCTCGCCGGGCCCGCGGTCGGCCCCAATGGAGGCCAGATATATATCGATGGATTTACCGGCGGGCAGCTTCCGCCCAAGTCCTCGATCCGCGAAATACGAGTGAATCAAAATCCGTTTTCCGCGGAGTATGACCGTCTGGGTTATGGCCGGATCGAGATTTTTACCAAGCCGGGTACCGATCAATATCACGGGCAATTCATGTTCAATGATAATGATTCCATCTTCAATTCCCGGAACCCTTTTGTCGCCACGGAACCCGGGTACCAGTCACAGATGTTCGAGGGGAATGTAGGAGGACCGATCAGCAAGAAAGCCTCATTCTTCTTCAATGTTGAGCGGCGAAACATCAATGACATTGGGGCGGTCAATGCCCAGATTCTGGACCCGAACTTTAATCCCACGCCGTTTACCCAGGCGATTGCCAATCCCAGGGTGCGTACAAACATCAGTCCACGCATCGATTACCAGCTTACGCAGAACAACACTTTAACGCTGCGTTATCAATTCACGGACTCCAACGAGAAAAACAATGGTATCGGCCAATTTTCTCTTCCTTCCCTGGGCTATAACCTCACTAATACCGAGAACACTCTGCAATTGAGCGATACGCAGGTGATAAGCGCCAAGATCGTGAATGAGACGCGCTTCGAATATCAGCGCGGCATAAATACCCAGGCTGCGCAAAATCTTCAGCCCCAACTCGTGGTGCATGGGGCCTTTACAGCTGGAGGCAATCCCGTAGGCAATAGCTACACCAACCAGGACTATTATGAGGCGCAGAATTACACCTCAATTTCCCTGAGCAAACATTTTTTAAGATTGGGTGGCCGGCTGC
>CAYTQA010000094.1:0-9963 GCA_964439495.1 uncultured Terriglobales bacterium
GGAGAGGAACGGCGAGAAGGTATTCCAATCCAAAGGCGAGATCGTCGAAGCCACGGAGGAACGCCGCGCCGAACTGCAGCGGTTCGAAAAGGATCTTCGAGAGATATTGGAAAGTTCACCCCAGAGACACTGAGACAGAGCAAGCGGATCTAGCCAAGCTGGTGATAGGGCGATTTCCAAATCCCTCGATGCGATCTCTTGCCATTGCCGATCAACCCTTGGGCGGTATCGCCGCTCTTGACCCCCTGAACGGTCTGGAATTGGGCAACTTGATTGACGGAGCGAGGCGTGCGGCTTCGACCACACTGGGCAGCAGATTCATGAGCTCTTCCCAGCGGCATTCCCCTAACGTCATTTTCAATCGCTGCTGCGCGCGTTCCCAGTAAGGTTCGGCCTGGCGCAGACGATTGGCCCCTTGCTTGGTCAGCCGATAAAGGTGCTCTCCCCGGTGCGGCCCCTTGCGCATTTCAATCAGCCCTGTTTTGCGCAAGGCGGAGAGGCGGCGGGTTAAAGTATCGACGCTGGCGCAGAGCTCGTTCGCGATTTTCCATTGCGGCGCCTCGCCGGAGTAATCGAGAAGGCGCAAAATCGTAAATTGCGTAACTTTCAGGCCAGTGGGGCGGAGCACTAATTCATATGACCTTGTAACCGCGCGCGAAGCTCGCCGCATAGCCGAGAAGCCGCACAACGAGGCGGAAAGCTGCTTAGAAACCGGATAATCTGCCATGCATTATTGCCTTTCCAAAGTCGGCACTCTGCGATATTCGATTCTAAACCTCCGTTTAATGCGATTCTGATTGTTCCGGACTGCTCAACCACCGCCTGAACGGCGCTGCTCTTATAACCGCGCGCATTGGAGCGTACGCGCCGAATCGCCGGGCGAAGCCGCCGAGGAGATGAATCGGCCAGAGTTGTATTAGCAACCCGTCATCCGGGCAAATGGGCATCTGCCTCCGCGCTGCGCTGCATCTCTCGTCCTTGTTGTGCAATGCCGCCCTGCAGCTCGCGGTAATCGGACCTATTCTCAATCGGAACGGCAGGTAACGCAATGAGCACCGCCGCAACAGTAGAACGGCTTATCCACATATGGGAGACGCCGAAGACGCCATGGGGATGGTTTGCCACCGTTGACCATAAAAAAGTTGGCAAACGCTATCTAGTCACCGCCTTTACCTTTCTGGTGATCGGTGGCGTTGAAGCCCTGATAATGCGCCTGCAATTGGCCCGCGCCGACCAGGCGCTGATTACGCCGGAAATGTACAACCAGATCTTCACCATGCATGGCATGACCATGATCTTCTGGTACGCGTCCCCGATTCTGTCCGGTTTTGCTAATTACCTCATCCCTCTCATGATCGGCGCTCGCGATATGGCCTTTCCCCGTCTGAACGCCTTCACCTACTGGTCATTCCTGCTCTCGGGAATCCTGCTGTATGTGAGCGCATTTATGGGCCAGTCCCCTCATGGCGGATGGTTCGCCTATGTGCCTTACACCAGTGTCCGTTATTCGCCGGAATACGGGATGGATTTTTATGCGCTCGCGTTGATCTTTCTCACCATCTCCACCACGGCCGGAGCGATCAACTTTATCGTTACTATTTTTCGCCTGCGCGCCCCAGGCATGGCAATCAGCCGCATGCCGCTGTTCCTGTACAGCACGCTGACCGTTTCTTTTGCCATCGTCATGTCCCTCCCCGCCCTCACCGCGGCATGTGTCTTTCTGGAGCTGGACCGCCGCTGGAACATGCATTTCTTTGATGTGGCCCATGGCGGCAATCCACTCATGTGGCAACAGCTGTTCTGGTTTTTCGGCCATCCCTGGGTCTATGTCGTCTTCCTGCCGGCAACAGGAATGGTCTCGATGCTTCTGCCTGTATTTTGCCGGCGGCCCATTGTCGGATATCCGTATGTCGCCGCCTCCACCGTCCTGACCGGTGTTGTCGGATTCGGAGTTTGGCTCCATCACATGTTCGCTGTGGGAATGTCTCACATGGCAATGAGCTTCTTTAGCGCCGGCAGTATGACTATCTCCATCTTTACCGCCATTCAGGTCTTTGCGTGGATCGCCACCCTGTGGAAGGGACGTCCCATTGCCACCGCTGCGATGCATTTTGCCTTGGGATTCATCGCCCTCATCGTGATCGGCGGATTGAACGGGATCTTTACCGCGATTGTTCCGGTGGATTGGCAGGTACACGACACCTACTTTGTGGTCGCCCATCTTCATTATGTGCTGGTGGGAGCAAACGTCTTTCCCGTTTTCGCGGGTTTCTATTATTGGCTGCCCAAGATCACCGGACGAATGATGAACGAACTGCTGGGCAAGTGGAGCTTCTGGGTGATGTTCATCGGCTTCAATCTCGCGTTCTTTCCCATGCATCTGGCCGGGCTGGGCGGAATGCCGCGCCGGATCTATACCTATCAGCCGGGGCTGGGCCTGGAAGGTATGAATACCCTCGCGACAGTTGGAGCATTCGTCTTAGGAATTGGCATTCTGCTCAGCGTCATCAATTTCGTGATCAGCGTGCGCACCGGCGAGATAGCGGGAAAAAATCCCTGGCGGGCGGACTCCCTGGAGTGGGAAACCGATTCTCCTCCGGCGCCCTATGGCACCGTCCATATTCCAACGGTTGTCTCCCGCCATCCGCTTTGGGATGACCATGAAGAAGAACACGATCCTGAAGGAGAGCGCGTCCTCGACGGCGGGCGTTTCACCTTTGCCACCAGCGCGCTCGACGGCATCCCCAATGCGATTTCCCGAATGCCGGAGGACACCATCGCTCCCCTGCTGCTTGCCCTGGCGATGTTCGTTTTCTTTGTGGCCCTGGTTTTCCAGTCTTTGTGGATTGCGCTCGCCGGACTTGTAGCCATGTTCCTGGTGAGCTGCTACTGGCTCTGGCCGCAAAGCGAGGTGAAAACAGCATGAGCGCTGCGACTGTTCAGGTCACGCCGCCCGATAATAACAAACGGACCCCCTGGGTCCTTCCCCTGGAAGCGGACCGGGGCGACTATGCCATGTGGCTGGTGGTCCTCACCGAGGCATTTCTCTTCATCTCGCTCTTTTTCAGCTACTTCTTCCTGGCGATGGGGAAAGATCGCTGGAAATTTGAAGAGCCTCCGAAATTGCACTTTGCTCTACCCATGCTTGTCATCCTTTTCATCAGCAGCCTGGTCCTGCACTGGGGCGAGAAACAGGTAAAAAAGGAGCGTTACGGCAGAGGCCGCGCCGCGATCGTCGGGACGATTTTAATCGGGCTGGTGTTTCTGATGCTCCAGGCCCTGGAATATAAGGAGCACTGGAAAACGCTCACCCCCTATAGCAACTCCTATGGCTCGATCTTTTACACAATTACCACCTTTCACGCTGCGCATTTGATTGTAGGACTCCTGATTCTGGCTTACGTGCTGGCTTTGCCAAAGTACGCGCCGACCGACCGTTCTCCTTATAAGCCTTATCACGTCGGCTCTCTTTACTGGCATTTTGTGGATGTTGTTTGGTTCTTTATCGTTGCCATCCTCTATGTGGGGCCGCGCTTGTAAGGGTATATGGCTATAACGAACATCCCGGCGCCTTCGCATCAGCTGCCACCCGGCCGGCTTTGGTTCGGCTTTGCCGGCGCCGCATTTGCCTGGGTCACGCTGGGCATCGCCGATCTGCTGATCACCTGGCAGGTCTGCGAAAACGGAGAACCTGGTTTGGGCCCTTTGTCCGGTGGGGCCGCCATCGCCCTGTATGTGGCTGTGACGGTCGCGCTATTTGCGGCCACGCTGATCGCTGCCGTCATTGCCTATCGCAACTGGCGGCGCACCGCCGCGCAGCCGCGCCTCGCCAACGCCGAGGCAGTAGGCCGTGAAGAATTCATGGGACTCACAGGATTGTTTGTGGCCGTCTCCTTCATTGTGGGAATTATCTGGCTGGGATTACCGTTTGCCCTCCTGAGTCTCTGCGCGAGGGCGCGATGAACCGTCTCCTGCTCGCCACCATTGTCGCCGCCACGGCAGTCGGCTCCTCTGCGATTGTGGGCTGCACGGGTGGCAAGACCCTCCAGGCTTATACACCTTCCACTGGTGGCAATGCTCATGAGGGAGTGAAGGTGATCCAGGCTTACGGCTGTGGCTCATGCCATACCATTCCGGGCATTCCCGGAGCGCGCGGGCTGGTGGGTCCGCCTCTCTTCTTCATGAGCCGCAGGACCATGATCGCCGGCGAGCTGCCTAATACTCCTGACAACATGTTCCGCTGGATCAAATCCCCTCAAACTGTCGAGCCCGGCACTGCAATGCCAACACTCGGATTGACGGATCAGCAGGCGCGCGATGCAGTCGCGTATCTCTACACATTGCGATGAGAAGGCATATATGAAGACGAAGAACCTGTTGCTTTTTGTCCTCTGCTTCAGCTTGATGAGCGCCGGACAGTCGAAATCTGGAGAGACCACCCAGGTCCCCGGCGCGCTGCCCGGTATCCGCATGATCACTCCATTGCCCAACGGCGAATGGCGGCTGCCCGCCGGCGATTATGCGAACACGCGCTTTAGTCCTCTGTCGCAGATCAATACCAGCAATGTGCAGAACCTGCGCGTGGTGGGCAACATGTCCACCGGAATCCCGCATGGCCATGAAGGCCAGCCGCTGGTTGTGAACAACACCATGTATCTGGTGACTCCGTTCCCCAACAATCTGATTGCGCTGGATTTGACCAAGCCCGGCATGCCGATGAAGTGGATGTATGAGCCTCACCCGGATTCGCGCGCCATAGGCGTCGCCTGCTGCGATGTGGTGAATCGCGGCGCAAGCTATGCGGATGGAAAGATCGTTTACAACACGCTCGACGCCAATACCGTCGCCGTGGACGCAAACAGCGGCAAGCAGCTTTGGAAGACGGCGGTGGGCAGCACCGAGTTGGGCGAAACCATCACCATGGCGCCGCTGGTGGTGAAGAACGTTGTCATCGTGGGTGACAGCGGCGGAGAGCTGGGGGTGCGGGGCAAGGTGACCGGCCTCGATCTTAAGACCGGAAAGGTGCTATGGCGCGCCTTCAATAGCGGTCCAGATAGCGATGTTCTCCTCGGCCCGAACTTCAAGCCTTTTTACAAAAAAGAGCAAGGCAAGGACCTGGGCGTAAGCACATGGAACCCCGGACAATGGAAGATGGGAGGAGGCACCGTCTGGGGCTGGATCTCTTACGATCCCGAGCTCAACCTGATTTTTTATGGGACCGGCAATCCGGGCGTTTGGAATCCCGACATGCGGCCCGGCGACAACAAATGGTCGCTCACCATCTGGGCCCGCTCGCCTGAAACCGGAGAGGCAAAGTGGGCCTACCAGATCATCGCCCATGATGCCTGGGATTATGACGAGATCATGGAAAACGTTCTTGTCGACATGCCCTGGCAGGGGAAGACGCGCAAGCTGCTGCTGCATCCCGGACGCACCGGTTTCGTCTTTGTGCTCGATCGCGAAACTGGCGAGCTGTTGTCCGCGCAAAACTTCGAGCCGGTCACATGGGCAACCGGCTTTGACTTGAAAACAGGTCTTCCCCACGAGGACCTGAAGCACCGCTCTCATCAGGGCTATTACACCAGGGGGATTTGCCCTTCTTCAACCGGCGCCAAGGAATTTGTGCCCTCCGCATTCTCTCCCCGCACCGGATATCTGTATATCCCCGCCCACAACACCTGCATGGATTATGAAGGGATGGAGGCCAACTATATTGCCGGCACTCCCTACCTGGGCGCGAGCGTGCGCATGTATCCCGGCCCCGGCGGTTACCAGGGCGAGTTGCTTGCATGGGATGTGAAGAACGCAAAGAAGCTGTGGAGCATCAAGGACCCTGACTTTCCGGTTTACAGCGGAGTGCTGGCCACCGGCGGCGACCTGATCTTCTATGGGACCATGGATGGCTGGTTTCGTGCCGTGGACGCCCATAGCGGCAAGATACTTTGGCAGTTCAAGACCGCTTCCGGGATTGTAGGCAATCCCATGACCTATCTCGGTCCCGATGGAAAGCAGTATGTGGCGATCTACTCCGGAATAGGAGGATGGATGGGAGCGGTGGCCGATCCCTCAATTTCCACCGACGACGAGTACGCCGCGCTCGGGGTGGTGGGCGCCATGAAGAAGATCAAAACCAGAACTGCTCCTGGAGATTTGCTGTATGTCTTCAGCTTCTAAATTGCTGCTGTATGCCATGTTCATGGCCGGCTGCTGCTCGATCGCGCTGGCGCAGGCCTCCGAGCTGCGGGTCTGCGCCGACCCCAACAACATGCCTTACTCCAATGCCTCCCGGCAGGGGTTCGAGAATAAGCTGGCCCAACTGGTGGCCCGGGACCTCGGGATGACTCTGACGTATGTATGGGAGCCGCAGCGTAGCGCATTCTTCCGCAAGACGCTGAATGCGGGTCGTTGCGATGTGGTCATGGAAGTTCCCTCGACCTTTGGAAGCGCCGGTACCACCATGCCTTACTACACGTCTACTTATGTATTTGTCACGCGCCGGAACAGAAATCTCCACCTTCGCTCGCTCGACGATCCCGCCCTGCGGTCATTGCGCATTGGAGTGCACATCGTAGGAGACGACTATGCGGCGCTGCCCCCGGCCCGCGCCCTGGCAAACCGAGGTGTGGTGCGCAATGTGGTGGGCTACAGCATTTATGGCACGCTTTCCGAGAAGGACCCCGCCGCCAGGCTGATCTATGCCGTTGCCAATGGCGATCTCGACGCCGCAATGGCCTGGGGACCGCTTGCCGGATATTTCGCGGAAAAATCACCGGTAGCGCTGGAGGTTGTTCCCATCTGCTCCAACTCACCCGACAAGTTCGCGCCCATGGTCTTCAGCATCTCGATGGGAGTTCGCCGCAACGATCAAGTTCTGCGGCAAAAATTGAATGCAGTGATTGACCGCCGGCGTTCCGATATCCGGAGAGTGCTCGAATCGTACCATGTGCCGTTCGCGGTCGAAGGAGCCGAGCGGCGCTGTCCGGGGGGTGGAGCATGAAAGCACAATTCTTAATCTTGAGCGCGGCGATCGCGCTTGCAGCTTGTGGTTGCAATAATTACTCGAATGACGTGGCCGCTATGGGGGCCGCCCCTCCTGTTCCAACGGCGGTGGGCCCTGTCCCCGGCGGAGGCGCTCCGCCGGTGGGCCGCGTGAATCCGTACAGCGGGAACGCCGTCGCCATTGCGGAAGGTTATAAGCTGTTCAATTGGTACAACTGCTCCGGTTGCCACGGCGGTCATGCTGGAGGTGGAATGGGCCCCAGCCTTCGCGACGTGACCTGGCTCTATGGCAGCCGGGATGATCAGATCTTCGACAGCATTACTCAGGGCCGGGCGCATGGCATGCCTTCGTGGGGCACGAAGATCCCGGAAGAACAGATTTGGAAGCTCGTCGCCTACATCAAATCCATGCGCACTCCCATGGAACCGGACCCCCCGATGGTGCCTCCCGGCGAGAAGGTCCCCAACACCTCTATCAATCCTCCCGGAGCCGAGCACTGAGCCATGAATCCATCCATACGTAAGCTCGCTCTCATTCCAATATCTCTACCGCTCCTGGTTTCCGGATGCCAGAGGGCGCAGTCCACGCTATATCCTGCAGGACCAGCCGCCAACCGGCTTGCCCATCTCTCCTGGTTCATGATCGTTCTTTTCAGCGTGATCATCGTGGTGATGTGGGTGCTGATTGTTTTGCCGCTGCGTCGCCGCAAAGGCAGCTTCGACGAACATGCCCCGGTGGATGTCGGCGGAGGCCAGGCATGGATCGCGATTGGCGGCTTCGCTGTTCCTCTGGTGGTCCTCACGATTATTTTCGTGCTCGGCCTTACCGCCATGTCCAAATTTCCCGTCCATGATGGCGGCGCGGCGGAGCTGAAGCCACAGATTCGGCTGATCGGCCATCAGTGGTGGTGGGAGGTGGCTTATCTTGAAGGAGGGCCCTCTCAGCAGTTCAACACCGCAAATGAGATCCATGTTCCGGTCGGCCGTCCGGTCGATATCGAACTTATCTCTCGGGACGTCATTCATTCCTTCTGGGTACCGGCGCTTCATGGCAAGGTAGACCTGGTCCCCGGAATCTCGAATTACATCCGCATTCAGGCGGACCACGCAGGGACTTTCCGGGGACAGTGCGCCGAGTATTGCGGCGCCCAGCACGCCCACATGGGGATCATCGTAGTCGCGCAGCAGCCGGACGAATACAATGCGTGGGCGGAGCAGCAGCGCCAGCCCGCGGCCACGCCCTCCGGTGAAGAGGCGGCTCGCGGCGCGCAGCTCTTTCAGGGGGCCCCATGCGCCAACTGCCATCGGATAAGAGGCACCCTGGCGGCCGGTTCGGTTGCCCCTGACCTGACGCACATAGCCGGCCGGCACGGCATTGCCGCCAATACATTTCCCAATGACATGGCGCATCTCGAAGCCTGGATCACTCATGCGCAATCATTGAAGCCGGCGGTCGCGATGCCGGATATAACCCAGTTCAATGGAAGAGATTTGCGTGCCCTGGTTTCGTATTTGCAACAACTCAAGTAATCGTGAAGTTTAAGGAGCATCCATGTTCAAGTTGACCTTCTCTTTCGTGGTCCTCTCGCTTGCCTCGCTTTGCGCCGCACAGGCCAAGCCCTCCACCGGCCAGGATTGTTCCGCGCTGCCCGATCACAATCGCCTCAAAACCGTCCTGCAATCGGTAGTCAAGGAAGGCGCGCAGAAGAATGGCGGGATGGGCAACCAGGAATGGGCGGCAGTGGTAAACCGTGATGGGATCGTCTGCGTCGTGGCCTTCAGCGGCACGGACCGCGGGCAGCAATGGCCGGGAAGCCGCCTGATTGCCGCGGAAAAAGCCAATACCGCCAATGCGCTCAGCGGCCCTGACTTCGCCCTCTCCACCGCCAACTTGTATGCGGCGGCGCAACCTGGGCAAAGCCTCTACAGCCTCGCCACCAGCGCCGGGGCGAACCCGGCGGCAGCATTCGCCGGCCCTCCCTCGGCTTTCGGACAAGCCAACGATCCTTTTGTGGGCAAACCCATTGGGGGCGTCATCGTCTTCGGCGGCGGCCTGCCGCTCTACAATGCGAAAGGTGAGATCGTCGGCGGGCTCGGCCTCAGCGGCGACACCTCATGCGCCGATCACGTGATGGCATGGAAGGTGCGCCACCAGCTGCGGCTCAACGCCGTGCCTATGGGTGTTTCCCCCGACCATAATGACAATATGGTCCTGGATTTCCAGAACGGCGTAAGCGCCAGCGGCTTTGGCCATCCAAGTTGCAAAGGAGGCGAGCCGAGCGACGATAAGATCGGCAAGCTATCGCATGACTATCCCACTGGCCCGCCCAAAAAATAATGACTGCTTCGTGAGCTGCGCCGGAACGATTAGACCTTAACGGACGTATTTCATACGCAGTGACGATTTGAATAGCCGCCCAACTCGCCATTCGTCTGGATAATCGGGTCTGTCCTCGAAAATCGGCCACGTAGGTATAGGTCGCCAAATCCCCAACTCTTTCTGTGCCTCTGTGTGTCTGTGGTGATCCTCTTGCAATCTGCGGGCATTTCGGTTTACATATACGCGCCCACGCTCAAAGCTGCTGACACCTGAGAGCTGAAAGCTGAAAGCTTCCATCTGGCCGCTGCCAGCTGCTGTTGCACCATGAGTTGTGCAAAAAAAGTGAACGTGGTGAACATTGTGGCGGGAAGTTGGGATTTCTGGAAACTCACCAGGGAGACACTGAGACATAGAGGAAGAGGAATCGGGCGATGTAGCCAACTGGCGATATGGCGATTTACAAAATCTCGATCGAAATCGCCATATCACCCGATCGCCAGGTGACTACATCCCTCTACCGCGTGACCACCCACTCCTCTTTGGCGGTGGCGGGTTTCAGGTCGCTATCGTGGTTGGGGATTGGCTTCTCGTTGGGCTTCCAGCGCAGGATCGGTTTGCGGGCGGCGGTGGTCTCGTCCAGGCGC
>CAYTQA010000095.1:0-9899 GCA_964439495.1 uncultured Terriglobales bacterium
ACCTTCGAGGTTGAAAGCGAGGATGAAATCGAGCAGCAGGCCTGCAAGTTCGAACACATCCTCTCTTCCGAGGTCACAGACCGGATATGCACCTTCCTGGGGCATCCCAAGACCTGTCCACACGGCAGCCCCATTCCCGCCGGGGCATGCTGCCTGCAGGCGGAGCTGGACCCGCAGTCCAGGACCCTGGCGCACTCGAAACAGGGATAGAAAACAAAAAGGAGAGGCATGAATCGGTATAAAGCTGGATCTCAGAACAGTCTGAATGCCACCTCTACACTGATGAGCACTGACACAGGTTTTCCGTCTTTGTGAGCAGGCTCAAATACCCACTGTCTTACAGCTTCCATCGCCTTCTGATCCAGACCCATGCCCAAGCCCTTTTGTACGCGGAGATCGCGAGGACGTCCCTGGGAATCGACGATCAGGCCCAGGACCACCACTCCCTGATACTTCGCCTTACGGGCTTCTTCTGAATACTCGGGGTCAGTCTGCTTAATGACGCGGGGCGCCGATACGCCGCCACCAACGCGATATACACCGCCTCCGAACCCGCCGCCGGTGCCGGGGCCGACACCAGAGCCGATTCCAGAGCCGATTCCACCGCCTCCACCCACACCGATCCCACCCCCGGATCCAGTGCCGTTCGAGAGCGGTCCGGCGACGACCGCGGACTTAGGATCTCCCAGGTTCGGGAGACCATTGCTGGGGAGCTTTACCGTGGGAGGAACAACCACAGTAGGCTCGGCGGTCAATTTTGGATGATCGTTGTGCACCACCACCATGGGAGGCGTGATCTGCTCCATGGCCTGCTTGGGAATCCGCCCCTTGGGCGCAACGATCTTTTCACGGGCGCCACCACCACCGCCACCGCCCATGGATTGAAGGGCGGGCTTGGTAATCGGCATATAGTCCGAAACCGGCGGGGCAACGAGAGTGATATGCTCCTCCGGCGGGGTAGTCTTGGCGGCTTGTCTGCCACCCCAGATCGAGACCCCGATCAATGCGGCGATCATGGCGCTATGAATGATAATCGAAGAGGTGGTAGCGGTCTTCTTATTGTCGTACGCCCCCCAGATGCTCCGGACGTGGACTGGCCTTGAGGTCAGTTTCAGCGGCGGCAGCTTCTCCGGGAAGAGAACATCGCGAACATTGTTCCTGAGTGAATGCCAGAGGGATTCTTCCGCCTCCGGCATGAGGAATTTGGGGGCCTTCACCGGTTTTCCGGTGGAGACTTCGGGACCTGGAATTAACACCTGATTCGCCATAAATTTATAGGTTCAACCCTTAAATCTGATTCAGCTCTCGTGCTTGGGAGTGGCTGCTTTCATATATCCAAGATGAGAGAACCGCTGGCTTAGTTGCATCTCGCCTTAGTAATGCTTTTGAGGATTTGTCAAGATTTTTTTCGAAGTTGCCGCCAGGCTGCAATCCTCTCTTTATATTCGATGCAGGGCGCGGGACATTTGGCATGGTTTTCGTCGCACAGTGAGCGCTTTTCATCCCTATATAATGGAAATTCACAAAACATTTACGAAAAGAGATGGAAACTTGGTGGACCTTAAGGCCACGCTCAACCTGCCGAAAACTAATTTTTCCATGAAGGCCAACCTTCCACAGAATGAGCCTAAATGGCTTGCCTTGTGGTCGGAGATGCGGATCTACGAGAAAATCCGCGAGGCCCGCGAGGGTGACCCGATATATGTGCTGCACGACGGGCCTCCTTACGCCAATGGCCCCATCCATCTGGGCCATGCGCTGAATAAATGCCTGAAAGATTTCGTGGTGAAATCGAAGACCATGGCCGGCTATGACGCTCCCTATGTTCCCGGGTGGGATTGCCACGGGCTTCCGATTGAGATCAAGGTGGACGAGTCGCTGGGGCGCAAGAAGCTGCAAATGGACCCGCTCCAGGTGCGCCAGGCATGCCGCGAGTACGCGCAGAAGTATCTCGACCTGCAGCGCGAGCAGTTCCAGCGCATCGGCGTCTTTGGCCGGTTTGATCGTCCGTATTCCACGATGTCGAAGCAGTATGAGTCGGTCATTGTGCGCACGCTCTTCGACTTCATGGAGAACGGCTTCATCTATAAGGGGCTGCGCCCGGTTTACTGGTGCATCTTCGATAAGACAGCGCTGGCTGAAGCGGAAGTGGAATACGCGCAGCATACCAGTCCCAGCGTTTGGGTAAAGTACCCATTGACCAGCGCGCCGGAGAAGATCGATCCCGCTCTGGCCGGAAAGCGCGTCAATACCATTATCTGGACGACCACACCCTGGACGCTGCCGGCCTCGATGGCGGTCGCGTTTCATCCTGAGCTTGAGCATGTGGCCCTGGAGCAGGACGGAGAGGTTTACATTGTGGCTGCCGCGCTGGAAGCGGCAACCCGCGAGAACTGCAAACTCGAAGCGGCCAGGGTGATCGCGCACTTCCCGGGAAAACGGCTGGAGTATACGACCTTTGCGCACCCATTTCTCGGCCAGCGCAGCATCCTGGGCGTGCTCGCCGATTATGTCACCACGGAGCAGGGCACGGGCGCGGTGCACACCGCTCCCTCGCATGGCGCGGACGACTTCTATAGCGGCCAGCGTTATAAGCTCGATCAAACCTGCAATGTGGATGAAGCCGGCCGCCTGCATAACGGATTGCCTGAGTACGAGGGCAAGACGGTCTTCCAGGCCAACCAGCCGATCATCGAGTTGCTGAAGGCCCGGGGCGCGCTCATGGGAGAGCGCAAGATCGAGCATTCGTATCCTCATTGCTGGCGCTGCCATAACCCGGTGATCTTCCGCGCCACCGAGCAATGGTTCATCGCAATGGAGACGCCGATGAAGTGCCTCGACGGCCGGCCCTCCACGCTGCGCGAGCGTTCGCTCGAAGAAATCAAAAAGGTCAAGTGGGACCCGGCATGGGGTGAAGAGCGCATCTCGAATATGATCGCGACCCGTCCGGACTGGTGCATATCGCGGCAGCGCGTTTGGGGCGTCCCCATTGCGATCTTCATCTGCCAGGGTTGTCGCGAGCCGCTGAATTCAAAGGAAGTCAACACCAGGGTCGTGGATTTGTTCGCGCGCGAGGGATCGGACGCGTGGTACAAGCACGCGGTCACGGAAATCCTTCCGCCGGGGACGGTGTGCGCGGAATGCGGCGCCGCCGAGTTTCATAAGGAGATGGATATCATCGACGTCTGGTTCGAATCCGGCGCCAGCCATGCCGCTGTGCTCGGCCATGAAAAAGGCCTGCCCTGGCCCGCCGATCTCTATCTGGAAGGTGGAGACCAGCACCGGGGATGGTTCCATTCTTCCCTGCTGTGCGCGGTGGGGACGCGCAACCACGCGCCTTATCGCGAGGTCGCAACCTGCGGATGGACGCTCGATCCGCAAGGCCGGGCGATGTCAAAATCGCTGGGGAACGGGGTCGATCCGGTGGACATCGCGAAGCGCCTTGGGGCGGAAATCGTGCGCCTGTGGGTGGCCTCGGTGGACTTCCGCGAGGACGTGCATGCCTCGGAAGAGCTGATGCAGCGGGTGGCGGAAAATTACCGCAAAATCCGCAACACCTTCCGCTTCATCCTCAGCAATCTTTATGACTTTGATCCGGCACAGCACCAGGTCGCCTTCGACCAGATGAACGGGCTGGACCAGTACATGGTGCTGCAAACCGCCGATCTGGTGACCGCCGTCCGCAAGTGGTATGAGGAGTTTGAGTTTCATCGCATTTACCAAAAACTGAACGAGTTCTGCACGGTGGACCTGAGCGCGCTCTATTTCGACGTTCGCAAGGACACGCTCTATACCTTCGCTCCGAACTCGCGCGCGCGCCGCTCCGCCCAAAGCGCGATCTGGCGCATCGGAGAGGTGCTGGTCCGCCTGCTCGCGCCGATCATGAGCTTTACCGCCGAGGAGGTCTGGCGCCTTATGCCCGGCGTCGCTGACCGCCCGGAGAGCGTCCATTTAACCCTCTTCCCTTCCGAACCGGAAGTCCTGGGATCGACATCGAATCAAAGGGATGCGGCCCCGGCGGCGGAGCATGCCGAATTGATTGAACGCATCCGCAAGGATTGGAAGCAGTTGATGGCGGTCCGTGAAGATGTGCTGAAGGCGCTGGAAGTCGCGCGGCAGGAAAAGCTGATCGGGAGCGGTCTCGACTCCAAGGTTTCTATTTCGGCTCCGGCGGAAATTGCCGCCGTGCTGCAACGTTATCTTGAAACTTTGAAAGCCTTGTTCATCGTATCTCAGCTAGAGGTGACGGGAAGACAAAACGGCCCGGGGCTTAATGTGCAGGTAAATCCGGCTGAAGGAAAGAAATGCGAGCGCTGCTGGAACTATTCCGTATATGTGGGACAAAATTCCCAGTTCCCAACGATATGTGAGCGTTGCAGCGCCGCTCTGGAGGAGATCCAGCGCGACGTCAACCATGCGTAAATATCATTTCCTGATCGCGATCACGGTCCTGCTTCTTGACCGGCTCTCCAAGGCGCTGGTCGCCGCGAATATTCCCCTGCACGAGAGTATTCCCGTGATTCCCGGCTTCTTCCGCATCACCCATGTGCTCAATCGTGGAGCGGCCTTTGGTTTGTTCTCCGAATCGCCATCCCATTACAAGATTGCCTTTCTGATCGGCTTTTCGGTAATTGCCCTGCTGGTGGTCTCGGCGCTTTTGTGGAAGCATACCCAGGCCATGACCAGTACTGCCTTCGCGCTCTCTCTGATCATGGGCGGGGCTTTGGGAAATTTATGGGACCGCGTGCTCTCCGGGCATGTGGTGGATTTTCTTGAGTTCTATATCGGCAATTACGTCTGGCCGGATTTCAACGTTGCGGACAGCGCCATCGTGGTGGGCGCTTTGATCCTGATGGCGGAGATCATCTTCGCCCCAAAGGCGCAGCCCGCGGAACAGAATACCGGCGGCTAAGAGTAATAGGATTGCCAGTCCCTGGCTTTCAGATCCGTTGGACCGCTTGCGAGAGCAGGGCTTCGAGGTCTGACGATTCCGGTACGCCGCCCTGGGCGAGGTCTTTGCCCCCTCCACCGCGTCCGCCGACCGCGTTGACAATATCTTTCAGCAGCGCGCCTACGTCCAGCTCCTGGTCCTGAGAGCGCGCAAACACCAGGGTTGGAGTCGGCTTGGGAGCGGCCAATAACGCGATCGTTGCCTTGCCGTTGCGCGAGAGCTTTTGTGCCAGTAATTTAGCGAACATTGCGTCGCGATCGGCAAAGACGCGGGCGATAATCGTGCGTCCGTTCCTCTCTTCCGTTTCGTTCATCAATTGGACGGCCAAGAGTTCGGCCAATTCTTCGGTCAGCCGGGCCTGCGCCTTTTGCTGGAGCTTCAATTCTTCCTGCTGCTTGCTTATCTGTTCCGGCAAGTCGTACGGCGGCGCGGAATAAAGCGCAGCCGCTTTGCTGAGCGTGAGGAAGTCGCGGCGAGCGGCCTTTACCGCACGGCCTCCGCAGACGAACTCGACGCGGATCCCTTGCCTGACTTTTTCAGTCTTGCGGACAAGAATGGCGCCAATCTGCCCGGAGCTGCGCACATGCGTGCCGCCACAGGCGTTGAGATCGAAATTTTCAAGATCGATCAGCCGGATTTCCCCTTCGCGCTCCGGCAGTTTGCGTACTCCCATCTGCTGCGCCTGCTCGCGAGAGGCATATCGAATGGCAACCGGACAGTCTTCGGCGATCACCTCGTTCGCCAGCCGCTCAGCTTCCTCCATCTGCTCCGCGGCGAGGTCTTTGCACTGAAGGTCAATGGTGCAGATCTCCTCGCCCAGATGAAAGGAAACCGTGGGGTACTGAAACAATCTGAGAAAGGCCGCTGAGAGCAGATGCTGGCCCGAGTGCTGCTGGATGTGGTCGCGGCGGCGCTGCGGATCAATCTCTCCATGCACCGCCGCGCCGGGTTCGAGGACCTTGTGGGCGCGGTGCCATATCTCGCCCTCTTCATCTTCAAAAACATCTTCAACTTTTACCTGAAGCTTTGCTCCGGATTTGGAAGTCGCGGTGAGCGTTCCCAGATCGCAGGGCTGTCCGCCGCTGGTGGGATAAAAGGCGGTGCGATCGAGCTTGACCAGCCAGGTGGAGTGATTGCCTTCACGCCTGAGTTCATGCAGGTCAGCCACGCGCGCGTCAAACTCATAAAGGAAGGAGTCGTTGTAGTAGAGTCGCTCGGTCATTAATAGGGCCCGATGATGCCGCCGATCTGCCGGTCTTTTACTTCACCAGCTCCGCGTGTTTCACCGGCGCCGCTGCCTTTGGAAGCATTCTCCCGTGCGTTTCGAGGAGCATTTAATTTCAGCGCTTCGGCGACGACATCGATGTACTTGAGTCCCGCTCCGGTATTAAAGAGCACAACTCGATCGGTGGATTTGAGAAAGCCGCTGGCCAGCAGCTTATCGTAAGCGACCATGGATGCCGCTCCCTCGGGCGAAAGAAAGATTCCTTCCTCCCGGCCCCAATCCAGCACCGCTTCCATCATCTCATCGTCGGAAACGGCAAGCGCCTGGCCGCCACTCTTTCTGAGGATGTCCAGGATAATGTAATCGGCATAAGCCTTGGGGACACGCAGGCCGGAGGCCACGGTATGCGCATTCTTCCACGGCTCGGAGACTGGCTTGTTTTCGGCAAATGCCTTGGGAATAGGGGCGCATCCCGCCGCCTGGATAGAGATCATTTTAGGAAGCCGGCTGCCTTTCTTGATCCAACCGAGATACTGCATCTCCTCGAAGGCCTTCCACATACCGATGAGCCCCACGCCACCGCCGGTGGGATAAAAGATGGCTTCGGGAAGCTCCCATCCCAACTGCTCGGCGATTTCATAGCCCATGGTCTTCTTGCCTTCGACGCGAAATGGCTCTTTGAGGGTGGATACATCGAACCATCCTTCGCTTTGCTTGCGCTCATTGACCATGCGGGCGCAGTCGCTGATAAGCCCATCGACGAGCGTCACCTTCGCGCCATAGACTTTGCACTCCACCAGATTCGCCCGGGGAACGTCGGCGGGAATGAAGATGTGTGCCTCGATCCCAGCGGCGGCGCAGTAGGCAGCCAGCGCTCCGGCGGCGTTGCCGGCGGAGGGGACCGCCAGCTTTTTCAGCCCGTAGTGCCGGGCCATGGTGACAGCCATGCACAACCCGCGCGCCTTGAACGAGCCGGTGGGGTTGGCTCCCTCTTCCTTGATAAAGACATTGGGATTGCGCCTGCTGCTGAGCATGGGCGTAAAGCCTTCACCGAGGGTGACCGGCGCGACGTCGGGAAGCACCTCGCGGTATCTCCACATGCTGGCCACGCGACCGCTGAAGTCTCGCGGCTTCACTGCACGCTTCACCGCGTCGAGGTCGTAGCGCACGTAGAGCGAGCCCGCATCTTTGGCGCAAACCGTTTGCGGCGTCTCGGCGGAGATCTTCTCGCCGCATTTTGAGCATTCCAGATAAGCAATTCTCGCCATTTTTCTTTCATGAGTGTAACAAGATCCGGACCGGCGCTGAAGCCGCGCTCTTATGCGAACCTTGACGCACCGATGAAGCGGTGCTCTTCCCGCTGCGTGGCAAGATTTCGAAAGAGCAGATCTTCCTCGCTGCGAAATGAGATTTCGGGAAGGAATAATTTTAACGGTGCGCGAGATGGGATCATCGAAGCGATGATCTCCTTCCCAAAAAGCGTTCAATCGAGTTTGGCGAGGGCCACGCCGGTCACAAGTTTTTTCTCGATATGCCGTTCAATGCATTGCAGCAGAAACTTGCGCAGGTCCGCTCCACAGGCGCGCGGCCATGCGCGCTCCGCGAAGGCGTCAATAGGCGAGCGGAACATTTCGACGGAAAGCTGCCGCGACTCCTGCGTCATCTCGGAGCTGACCAGGCGCTTGTGCTCAAGACACATGAGTCCGTCGGCCAGGGCATGATAATAAGCGCGTCCGGAGCCATTGAGCCGGGCGCCGCAAACGATGCAGGAGCCAAGTTCAGGGAGCAGCCCCATGAGGCGGGTGATCCAGAGATCGAAGTAGGTCAGCGGCATCCAGATTCCGTCGGCCCTGAGCTGATGCAACACGGCGGCGCTCAGGCGGAAGACATCGTCGTTGGCTTCATGCTCGGGCAGCAACTGGTCGAGGACCTCGGCGATGTAGCCCAGGGCGACGGCATACCCGTAATCGATGCTGTGGGTCAGCGGAGACTCGATGATCTCGAATGAGTTGAAGCGGGCAAGCTCCTGCTTGGGCTTATGCTCATAGTGAGCGCGCACGATGGTGAGCGGTTCGAGCGCGCCGCCAAAACGTTTTTTGGACTTCTTGGCCGACTTTGCCACTCCCTTCACCTTGCCTTCGTTGCGGGTGAAGAGCGTGACCAGCAGGTCGGCTTCATGCATGGGATAGGTGCGCAGAACAACGGCCTCGGATTGTTTCACCATCGAGGGCACACCCTCCTTCCCAGGAAAAAAGAAACGCGCAGCCGTGGGGCCGCGCGCTCCAGAACCGCTTAAGGGTTCAGCGTCCGAAATGCTGAGAGTTCTTCTGCTCGAAGTGCTTCCACTTGTCGGGAAGATCGTCGGCGGCAAAGATCGCGGATACGGGGCAGACCGGCACGCAGGCGCCACAGTCAATACATTCCACCGGATCTATAAAAAGCTGCTCTGCCGGGCCAAACTTCTCTTCATCCTTCTTGGGATGGATGCAGTCCACGGGACAGGCATCCACACAGGCTGTGTCCTTGGTATTGATACAAGGTTCAGCGATCACGTACGCCATAAAATCTCTCCAAATAAATGCAAAGTGTATACAAAGGTCTCAGGAATGACTGGAAATATTAATTCTAACAAGAATTAAGAGAGGCGCAAACCGGCAGCGGCCAATTGAAGCTGTGGACAGGTAAATGGGCGCAGAAGCCAGTGAATGGCGCAAGCCCCCTGCGCAGCGCAGCGGGGGTCGTAGGCCCATCCAGGAACGCAAATTGCAGCTTAGCCCCGGATTAAGCAGATTCGAATGCAAGCTCCAGGCCAACTGCATAGCTGAGGCGAGCATCCCAATTTTCAATTGCCCTGAATTTAAGAGGTACCCATATATGTCTAAGAGCCGAACTCTTGGACGGGAGTCCTTTCCTTCACGCTCCTCGATTGCTTCGTCTTCCCGAAGCTGCCTTGCATGGCGGCATTTCATTCCCGCTGTGTGCTGGGCCCTCTTCCTTCTGGCATCGTTGCCTCGCGCCTCGGCGCAGTCGGTGGATACGACGGCCCTCGATGCCTACGCGGCCGCCATCAAGCACTCTGTGGTCGCCGACCGGATTTCCGCGTTGCAGCAATTTATCTCCTCTGCCGGAAACAGCACTCTGAAAACCGATGCGCTGGGATTTCTGGTATGGGAGTACATGCGCATGGGCAATCGTCCGCAAAGCATGAATCATGCCCGGGAACTTTTGAACATCGATCCCGGGAACGCGCTGGCGTTGGCTGTTCTAAGCCAGGGAGACACCGGGCAAAGCCCCAATCGTTCCCAACTCGATCTGGCGAAGAAAGGATTAAATGAAATTTCCCGTCTGCGCAGGCCCGAAGGAATGGGCCAGGGCGAGTTTTCGCTGCTGCAAAAGGAAGTGGATGGAATGCTGAATGGCGCGGCCGGGCTGGGCTATCTCGCTCAAAAGGACTACAGGAACGCAAAAGCGCCTTTGCAACATGCGGTGGCAGTGGACCCGAACAATGGACGCTATGTATATGGGCTCGCGCTCGCGCTTCTTTTGGGGGACTCTCCCGATACCAGCGATGGCTATTGGTATCTCGCCCGCGCGGTGAATTTAAATTCCGGTACACCGGCAGGAGAACAGATCTCGGAATTTGCCAGAAGAAAATATCAGGACGAAGGCGGAAGCAACGCCAACTGGAACCAGTTTTTAGCGGCCACAGCCGCGGGAACGGCG
>CAYTQA010000096.1:0-9881 GCA_964439495.1 uncultured Terriglobales bacterium
ACAAACTGCCGGAGACTAACTCTGGAACTGTGACAGAAAAAGGGGACCGCTCATCGGGCAATCGACCTTGCAACGTCATTGGGCTACATTCAGATCCACCATAATTTCCTGTGGCCCGAACCGGCTTGGCCTATGCTCGAGGCATCATTACAGCCTGGGTCGAGCATTAACGCAGCTAGCAATCCGCAGTACCGCATTAATTCCGAGACCATTCAGCGGGCCGTCAGCAGGCTCGGCTACGCCAACAGTTTGGACGCGATTGCTTCCTTGTTGGAAGCCAAGGTTAGCCAGGGCACAATCAGCTCTGATTTTTACGTAGCCGTTCCGGTGATGGCAAAGATCACCGGAGCAAGCATTTCGCCTTCAGAAGGTCTTGTCGAAACTGAAGGGAAATGTCATCTGGCACTTGTTCCCTCACTCAGAGTGTTTGGATCATCCTACGCTCGAGAGGAGCCGAAGCAGCGGATTTCGTTTCAATTGAACGGAGGCACACAGCCTAATCAGGGCGTACAGAACTTTGTTGCCCAAGGTCACATCGCTGCCTCAAGCATCAAGGAGCATATTGAGCTCAAATTAGTGCACGCTGACATTGGCGAAGTCCATTCGTATTCGGAACGTACACGTAATCTTGTGCCCGAACAGTACGTCAATCCGCTTTATTTCCTGCTCACAAAGTTTTGTTCGCCTGCTCAGCTTTCTTCTCTCATTTCGAGGCCTCACTCGGTGCCCCCTCAAAAGACAAAGCCGCAAAGGGATTTTGAGCAGCATGTGGCTTGGCTTCTAGGGTGCCATGGATTCTCGACGATCGTGCTCGGGGCTTACGAGGATCTAATAGCCGAAAAGAGCCGCGTCAGGCGAGCGAGTCTGGATTTGATTGCTCACCACTCAACGCGCAACCTTGTACTGTTTGCAGGCTGCACACTGAATGTGCCGAAAGAGGAGGACTACGTCCAGCTCTTGAGTGTACGTGCGATGCTCTTGGAAGACTGGAAGGGCGATGGTCCCTTTTCGTGCGAGGCAGTGATGTTTACCGCCGCGCCCGACTGTCCTGCGAAATGGAATGAGACGCGATCAGATTCTCTCCTGTCCGCCCTAAGTGGCGATTACGTGACCGTGATTGATGCGAACCGTCTCTCAGAGGCGCTTAACCTTTTGGAACAGCGCAACGAGGAAAGTTTCTTGCAGCGTCTTGGCGCCTTTGAACTATAGCTAGCCGCCTGCGCAAATGCCGGATAAACATTCATGGCCGGCAACCATGCCGGGAATCACTGGCTTTACGCCGCATGGCGCGTGCGTGTAGTCCAGCGCTACGCCGTGTTCAGTGGAGCAAACGACGTCGCGAGCGGCAGCACGACGTAGTTGCGAGCAAGGAAGGGACGGAGCAAGAGCAGCGTGACAGTATTCCCAAATGGGGATACAATCGGCGCACCTCATCTCTTGAAATCAGGAGCGTCATTTAGTACATGGCCGGGCGTATCGCTAGGGAGAGGGCCGTCGTTCGCGGCTCGGGCAACGTGTTTTCCGAGCTGCGTGTGGACCGTGCTGAGGAGAAGAAGACGAAGGTCCGATTGGCAACAGAGATCAATCACATTCTTCGCGATCGCAGACTGACTCGGCATGAAGCAGCGCGTCTTTTGCGCATAACGCAGTCCAAAGTGTCTGCGTTAGCTAACTATCGCCTTGGGGGTTTTTCGGTGGAGCGGCTGATGCACTTCTTAAATGCGCTGGGCTGTGGAGTCCAAATTGTCATCTCTCAATCCAAGTTGCGGCGAGTTGGAAGAACGACCGTGACAGGTGGGGCATAAAAGCAAATTCGATGGCTCTGAAGAAGTCGCAACTTTATAACTCGCTGTGGAGCAGCTGCGACGAACTGCGCGGCGGCATGGACGCCTCGCAATACAAGGACTACGTTCTCACGCTGCTCTTCATGAAGTACGTCTCCGACAAGTATGCCGGGAAGAAAGATGATGTCATCGTCGTTCCCAAAGGCGGCAGCTTCGCTGACATGGTGGCCGTCAAGGGTGATAAGGAGATTGGCGACAAAATCAACAAAATCATCGCCAGATTTGCGAAGGCAAACAGCCTCGAAGACGTGCTCACGAAGTCAGCGGACTTCAATGACGACGACAAACTCGGCAAGGGCCAGGAAATGGTGAATCGGCTCTCGAAGCTGGTTGCGATCTTTGAGGACCTCGACCTGAGCGCAAACCGCGCCGAAGGCGATGACCTGCTGGGAGACGCATACGAGTACCTGATGCGGCACTTCGCTACGGAATCTGGCAAGAGCAAGGGCCAGTTCTACACGCCTGCCGAAGTGTCACGCATCATGGCGAAGGTCGTCGGTATCGGTCGCGACACGACGCCGCAGCACACCGTTTACGACCCGACCTGCGGTTCGGGTTCACTATTGCTCAAAGCCGCGGACGAATCGCGCTGCGGGATGACGATCTACGGCCAGGAGAACGATTTAGCGACGTGGGCGTTGGCTCGCATGAACATGTTTCTGCACGGACAGCCGAGCGCCGAGATCGCCCGCGGCAACACGCTTGCATCGCCAGAGTTCAAGGATGACGGCGGACGCCTAAAAACGTTCAACTTCGCAGTGGCGAATCCGCCGTTTTCCGCAAAGGCTTGGTCGCGCGGCCTCGATCCCGCACACGACGCATTTCAGCGTTTCGAATACGGTGTTCCTCCTGCCAAGAACGGCGACTATGCATTCCTTTTGCACCTCATCAAGTCTTTGAAAAGCAATGGGAAGGGCGCCATCATTCTTCCGCACGGGGTTTTGTTCCGCGGCAACAAGGAAGCGGACATCCAACGCAAGCTCATTCAGCAGGGCTACATCAAGGGCATCATCGGCATGCCGCCCAACCTGTTTTACGGGACTGGTATTCCCGCCTGCATTGTGATCATCGACAAGGGACAAGCCCATTCCCGTACGGGCATCTTCATGATCGATGCCAGCAAGAGCTTCATGAAGGACGGGAACAAGAACCGCCTTCGCGAACAGGATATCCACAAGGTCGTTGACATTTTCAGCCGTCAGGTTGAACTGCCGGGCTACTCGCGCATGGTACCGGTCTTCGAGATCGCCGGTCCTGCCAATGACTACAACCTGAACATTCCCCGCTATATCGACTCGTCAGAACGAGAAGACTTGCACGATTTGGATGCGCATCTTCACGGGGTATTCCCGAGCGTGACATAGATGCCCTTGAGCCGTACTGGCAGGTGTTTCCCAGTTTGCGCGCGGAGTTGTTCGAAGCGGGCGACCGTCCTCGCTACTGCCGTGCCAAGATTGAGACGCACCAGGTTAAGCCACGCATCCTCGGACATCCGGAGTTCAAGTCGTACGCGCGCAAGGCCGAGAATGTGTTCGACGAGTGGCGCGCCGCACACGAGCCGATGCTGAAGGGGCTGAAGGTAGGCGCTAAGCCAAAGCAGACCATCCTCAAGCTTTCTGAAGACATGCTGGAACGTTTCTCCGCCCTGCGACTGCTCGATAGGTACGACATATATCAGCGCCTGATGGATTATTGGGCCGAGACGATGCAGGACGACGTGTATCTGGTTGGCGCAGACGGCTGGCTTAAGGCCGTGCAGCCTCGTGTTGCTATTGATAACAAGGAGAAGAAAATCAGCGAGACGCCGGACCTCGTCATCGGACGGAAAAAGTACAAGATGGATTTGGTGCCGCCGACGCTGATCGTCGCTCGCTACTTCGCTTCGGAGCAGGCGGAGATCGAAGGTCTTGAGGCTAAATGCGAGACAGCCGAGCGTGAAATGGAGGGATTCGTCGAGGAGCACAGCGGCGAAGAAGGATTGTTTGGAGGACGCAAAGAACGAGAAGGGCAGCGTCACCAAGGCATCGATGAAAGCGCGGCTGAAGGAATTAGAGGACGAGCCGGAGAGCGATCACGAGAAGAAGGTTCTGGAGCGCTGTCTGAAGCTGATTGAGATCGAAGCGACGGCTGCCAAGGTGGCGAAGGAGAAGCAGACCGAACTGGATAAGAAGGTGTTCGAGAAGTACTCGAAGCTGACGGAACCGGAGATTAAAATTCTCGTGGTTGAGAACAAGTGGTTTCCCTCAATCAAGGCGGTGCTGGATGGCGAGGTGCAGCAGCTAATCCAGAGATTGGCGAATCGCGTCAAGGATTTGGAAGACCGTTACGCCGAATCGCTGCCACAGCTCGAAAGCGCGGTTGGCGATTTAGGTCACAAGGTGGAAGAGCACCTAAAGCAGATGGGGTTCGCAACGACGTGAGCACCGTAACGACACTCGTAGAAGAACGCGACGGTCTACTAGGCCTGCCAATTCCCGTCGGATATAGACGGTACCGAACTCGGCCTGATTCCGAACGATTGGGCCGTGCTCAGCCTTGGGGACATGCGGCCGTTCGTGACGAGCGGATCGCGTGGTTGGGCGCGTTTCTATTCAAGTGGAGGTTCCGCCTTTATCAGGATTACGAATCTGACGAGAGAGAAGATTTACCTCGACTTAACGGATTTGAAGTTCGTCCATCTTCCTGCTGGCCTATCAGAGGCGGAAAGAACTCAGGTAAGAGCCGGTGATGTGCTCATTTCGATTACAGCCGATATTGGCATTATCGGTTATGTTGATGATCGCGTCTCGTTGCCCGCGTACATCAACCAGCACGTCGCCATTGTGCGTCTGGACTCTTCGCAAATTGACACCAAATTTGTCGCCTACTTCCCACTGAAGACACCCAACGACTCTTCCGAGGATTAACGGATCAGGGAGCGAAGGCAGGGATGAGCTTGCATACGGTTCGCAAGCTCCGGTTCGCCAAGCCTCTCCTCGAAGAACAGCGCGCCATTGCGTCGACGCTTTCCGATGTAGATGCCCTCATCGGCATGCACGACAAGCTCATTACAAAGAAGCGCGCAATCAAGCTGGGAGCGATGCAGCAACTGCTTACCGGTAGGAAACGCTTGCCCGGGTTTCTTGCCCGTTGGGAACGCAAGCCACTGGGGGAAATCGCACCTTTGCAGCGTGGTTTCGACCTGCCGACTTATCAACTGTCGCCGGGGCCTTATCCAGTCGTCTACTCCAACGGCGTGCTCTACCACCATGCCAAATTCATGGTGAAGGGACCAGGTGTTGTGACCGGGAGATCCGGCACCATAGGCAACGTTTTCTTCGTCGCCGACAACTTTTGGCCTCATAACACCACGCTCTGGGTTACCTCGTTCCTTGGCAATGATCCTAAATTCGTTTCTTACCTCTACTCGACACTCGGATTTGAGCGATTCGGTACAGGATCGGGTGTCCCGACTTTGAACAGAAACGATCTTCATATTTACGAAGTTGCTATACCGACTGACGCTAAGGAACAGACAGCGATTGCTTCGGTGCTCTCTGATATGGATGAGGAAATCGCTCACCTAGAGCGTCGGCGCGAAAAGGCGAAGGCAATCAAACAGGGCATGATGCACGCACTCCTTACCGGCCGTGTCCGACTGCCCAAGGCCGAGGGCGCTGCATGAGCAACATCGGCCAGCGCGAGCGCGAGACGCAACGCTGCCTGTCATGAGTTTCTGGGATGCACTTGCGAGACGTCGTGATTTCCGTGACGGTGATAATCTAGCGGTCAAGGGCAAGGCGTACTGCTGAGTGTAGTTTCTGGGAAAACCGTTTCAACGGCGTGCCTGACGTGCTCCACGGACCGATGATTTATCAACAACAGGGCGTCAAGCAAGAGGTGTTTGGCATGATATTGGGATCGCGAGATATCCGACTCGCTCGAGTGGCCTTAATCCGGAAAGCCCCGCAAACAGCGCCGCAACCATCATTGCGCGCGAGCGCCTAATCTTCGACTCAGTATTGCGCTTTGTGGGGCCGGACACTCGAGTCAAACCAATCAACCTAGGTACAATCCGAGAATGTCAGAACGACCCCGTAAGCCACCAGCCCTGGCCGCACTATCATTCCGAGATGCAACTGCTCCGAGCCGTGATGACGCACACGGCTGCTGGACTGACGATCTGGTAACCGGTTACAACCCTCCGGCAAATCAGAGGGAAGGTGGGCAAGAGTTCTATTAAAAAGATCAATTGAGACGAATTTGATCAACCCGAATTTCCGTCTAAACAAGAACGGCGGGAATGATCAGTGCTCTTTTTTGCTTAACAGTTCCATCAGGAGCCACGCGGAACAAACAGCTCCAGCCGGATCTTATAAGAGACGGACTCGCCCGGCTTGAGCAGCACCATTCTAGTGTTGCGCCCGTGCCATTCTTTCCCATAAGGGTCGGCGAGGTTGAATTGCGGTTCGATGGCCGCAAACTGCTTTTCCGGCTCAGTGGGCGAATAGACCTGAATGGAGTTGATCTCTTTTGAAACTCCGATAATGCGCAATCCATACTGGGCTTGGGGGTCAATGATTTCAGTCACAACATCTCCGCTGGGCTGGCGCTGCAGATTCAGGAAACTGTCATCGAGGAATTCCTTATCGAGCGCTCGTCCGCGGGGTGGAGTGAAATCATAGGGAGTTCCTTTAACCGGAACGACTCTTCCAGTCGGGAAGACATTATCGTAATTATCCACGAGAGCGCGCTGGGTTGCGGGGATGTGGAGTCTCACCTGGGCCCGGTCCTTGCTGGGAAAAGCAAAATAAGGATGCCATCCGATCGCGATGGGAAGAGGGTCTTGTCCCACATTTTTGGCGGTGACTTCCATTTCCACATCGGTATCGCGCAGCGTTGTTTTTACTGAAACCTTGGTGCGAGACAGCCAGTGGCCGTCAAAGTTTCCGGCGTCCCAATCTGCGGAAACACTGGAGGCGCCGGCTTCGTTCTGCTGTTGGACGTTCTGGAAATGGGCATTCAGCATGAGTCCATGCATTGCGTGCTGCTCTGCTCCGGGCTGCTTGCCCTTCCAATTCGCCGGTAAATCGATCATCTTTCCCGCGACCTCCGTTTTGATGGTCTTTCCATCCGCGGAAAGCTTGCCCCGGATCCGGTTCGCGTACGGGACCAGGATTGCTCCACCCAGGCTGAAGTTCTTATCTCCGAATGAGTCGTCTCCGTTATCGAGTATCTCTTTCGCTTCATTGAGGGAAGGAGAGGCTAGAATATTCACGTCGCCTCGCCCGGGAAGCGACACTTGCACTTGAAATAAATTCATTCCCCGCCCAGGCAACACTTGCGCCTGGAGGAATTGCGGCTTATCCTGCGCTTGCACGCGCGGACGCGTCAGAGTGACAACGGGTTCTCCGCCGATGGTGATGCTCCTATTCGCACCTTCGCTGCTCTGCGCCTGAGGCGAAGTCTCGGCGCCGCTCTTCGTATTGCACCCGGCTGCAAATGACAGTGTTATGGCGATGATACCAACCACGACCAGCTTCGTGCGTTTGTTCAATGTGCCAGGGTTGATTCTCTCCATATGTTGATCATCCCATTATACTTTCTAAATATTTTCTAAGTTGTACAGGCGTGAGCCGATTCCAGATAAGGCATCATACGCAGGGCTTCGTCTCCTGTAAACTACCGCTATGCGGACAGGACGGCCCGCCCTGGGTGCAGGACCGATGTCAGCACACGGTGAGGATACAGCGGCAGTACTGCGCGCGTTTGTCTGCAAGCAACTGCACAGAGGTGGAATAGCCATGAAGTCACGTCGAGATTTCCTGAAGGGCGTAGCGATGGCCGGATTGGCGGGGGCGACGTCGAAAGCCTTCGGTTCCCGGATTCATATGCAGTCCGGTTCTGAGCGAAACTCCTCAGGGCTGGCGAAAAGCCGGTTCCAACTGCTTCCACTAGGCGCGGTGCGTCCGGCTGGGTGGCTGCGGCAACAATTACAAATCCAGGCGAATGGCTTGAGCGGTCATCTTGAAGAGGTCTGGGCCGATGTTGGCGTGAATAGCGGATGGCTTGGAGGCACAGGCGAGAGTTGGGAGAGAGGGCCGTATTATCTGGATGGCTATGTGCCTCTTGCATATCTGCTTAATGATCCGGTGATGAAGAAAAAAGCCCAGAAATGGATCGATTGGACACTCAACAACCAGCAGGCGAACGGCATGATGGGTCCTGCTAGTAATGACGACTGGTGGCCCCGGATGATCATGCTTAAGGCGCTCATGCAATACCAGGAGGCCACCGGTGACCCGCGCGTGATTCCCGCCATGCGGAGGTACTGTGCCTATCAATTGGCGGAGATGCCTCGCCGGCCTTTAAACAATTGGGGTAAATACCGCTGGCACGATGAGGCGGTTGCGGTGCTGTGGCTATATCAGCGGACCAGCGATCCGAAGCTGTTGGATCTCGCAAGACTGCTCCAGGAGCAGGGATGCGATTGGCAGGCGAGCTTCGCGGACTTTGAATTCAAGGAGAAGCTCGATCGCAGGCAACTCCACCTTGATGAAAAGGGCATCACCCATCAGGACCGCGCCATGCGGTCCCACGGCGTGAATAATGCAATGGCTTTGAAGCATTCTCCCGTCTGTTATTTGCTCAGCGGCGCCGACAAGGACCGGCAAGCCCTTTACCAGCAGCTTGCGATCCTGGATCGCTATGATGGTCTTCCCAATGGAATGTTCAGCGCGGACGAACATTTCGCGGGACGGGACCCATCGCAGGGGACCGAGCTTTGCGCTGTGGTTGAAACCATGTATTCGCTGGAACACGCAATCGCAATTCTTGGAGACCCCCTGCTTGCGGACCGCCTCGAACGCATCGCTTACAATGCGCTGCCGGGCGCGACGACCGATGACATGTGGGCGCACCAGTACGATCAGCAGCCGAACCAGGTCCGCTGTGATGTGCATCAACGGCAGTGGAGCACGAACGGTCCAGAATCGAATTTGTATGGACTCGAACCAAATTTCGGCTGCTGCACCGCAAATTTCCATCAGGGATGGCCGAAGCTTACTTCATCACTCTGGATGAAATCCGAAGATGAGGGATTGGCCGCAGTGGCTTACGCGCCTTGTGAAGTCCACACTACCGCGGGAAACAATATGCCGGTGATGATTCGCGAGAGCACAGAGTATCCTTTTCGGGAAGGCGTGACCCTGGAAATATCACCAGAGCGCGCAGCAGTATTCCCCATTTTCCTGCGTGTTCCACAATGGGCAAGCCAGTCACGGATCCGGGTGAACGGAGAATCGGAACTCTCTTCGCGAAGTGGCACGTTTGTGCGCATCCATCGAACATGGCGCCCGGGAGATCGGATCAAGCTCTTGTTTCCAATGCAGCCACGCATCTCACGCTGGTTTAATAATTCCGTGGTGGCCGAACGTGGGCCAATCGTATTTTCCCTCCAAGTGAAAGGTGAATGGAGCAAAGTGAGGGACCGCGGACCAGCGTCGGACTGGGCCGTAAATCCGATATCGCGCTGGAACTATGGATTAATCATGAGCGAGGACGACCCGGCAAAATCAATTACGGTGGTTGAGCGGGAAGCCATGGGAGGGGGCTTATTTACTGAAGCAGGCGCGAACACCCAATTAGTGGTAAAAGCGAAGGCAGTTCCAGATTGGCGCGAAGTGGAAGCGTCAGCGGGGCCAATGCCGAAAAGCCCAGTGACGGCGGATGCCCCGGAAGAAACCTTGACCTTGCATCCGTATGGTAGCGCGAAATTGCGAGTCACGGCTTTCCCGCAGATCCTCTGAACTAGCGCTCACCACCATTTCGATTGACAGCATTCACGTTGATACTTACAAATTCTTTATGCAACTGAATTGCTCGGTGGCCTCACGTCCGCCCGCTGCGCGCCGTTCTAGCCTTTGCCTCGCCCGGTCCGGACCAAACAGCAGAATTATGAGTTCTGGAATGCCTATCTTCATCCTGCTAGTCCTCGGCTGGTGCATAGCCGCAGGTGCGCAAGAGACTTCCTCTTCTTCTCCTTCCGTCATCCATGTC